>JASFUL010000555.1:0-3711 GCA_050050315.1 Gemmatimonadota bacterium | reverse complement strand
GTGTGACGAAGCCGACCTGGTGGAGGGTCTCGAGGGCGGCGCCGACGCCGGCTTCGCCGTCCGGGATCAGCCCGTTGGTCACCAGTCCGACCGGACGGGGGTCCCCGTCGATCGGTCGGAGCGCGGCGGCGAGCCGGCGCAGGTAGTGCGGGTCGGGTCGGACGTCGGCGTCCGAGACCAGGACGAGATCGTGCCGGGCTCCGGCCTCGATCTGCGCCAGGTTGACCACCTTGGGGTTGAATCCGCGCGCGGCGGCTCCTCGCGGGGCGCGTGCGACAAGGCGAATCGGCACGCGGGGGAAGTCGCGCGCCAGCCGCTCGGCGACCTTGACGGCCGGGTCGTCCGGGTCGGTGGTGCCGAGGACGAGCTCGAACCGGGGGTACCGCTGGCGGGCGAAAGCCGCCAGGTTGTCGTAGAGCTCCGGCGTGACCCCCTTGAGCGGCTTCAGCACGGAGATGGCCGGGACGTCCCCGTCCGCCGGGAGGGTGGGCGCCGCTCCGTGCGAGCGCGGGGTCTCGAAGGTCCTCCAGGCGACCGTGGCGAACCCCAGGGTGGTCGCCAGGGAGAGCAGGGCCAGGAGTCCCAGAGAGAGAGTCAGGAGGGTCATGGGGATCATGGGTTCGGCTCCTCGGTCGAGAGCATGGCGAATCCCCATGGCGGAGCGGTGACCGACCGGCGTCGAACCGGTCAGCGGAGTGTGACGGAGTGATGACATTTGGATGGGGCTATACTCCCTGCCGACCCGGCCCGATCCGACCCGATCGGGCCCGCTCGGCCGATCCCTTCGACCGTTCCCGACTCGAGGAGCCCACTCCGTCCATGTCGTCGTTTCTCACTCGCGTCGCGCTGCTGCTCTTCGCCAGCGGATTCTGCAGCCTCGTCTACCAGATGGCCTGGCTCCGGCTCCTGCGGCTCGTCTTCGGCGCGTCGACGGCGGCGTCCGCCGCGGTGCTGGCGATCTTCATGGGGGGCCTCGGCCTCGGCAGCCTGCTGCTCGGCCCGCGCGCCGACCGCTCGCGCAACCCGCTGGGCCTCTACGCGCGGCTGGAGATCGGGATCGCTCTCGCGGCGGCCGCGAGCCCGCTGCTCATCCTCGCCGTCCGCCGGGCCTACATCGGCCTGGGCGGGACGGAGTCCCTGGGGACCGTGGGAGGCACGCTCGTCCGGCTGGCTCTCGCCGCGGTCGTCCTCGGTCTGCCCACCTTTCTGATGGGAGGGACCCTGCCGGCGACCGTGCGGGCGGTGACCCGCTCGACCGATGCGGGGCGGCGGACGGTCGGCCTGCTCTACGCGGTCAACACTCTCGGGGCGGTGACCGGCACCGTGGTGACCGTCTTCTGGGCGCTCGAGCTCGAGGGCATCCGCAAGACCGTCTGGCTGGCCGCCCTGGTCAACCTCCTGGTGGCGATGACGGCGCGGGCGATGGCGCGCCGCTGGCAGCAGAGGAGGGACGCGGAGGGGGGGCCCGCGCCGGCGACCGAGCCGGTCCCGGCTGAAGGGGTCGAGCCGACGGCGCCGCGGGCGGCTCCTCTCGGATTCGTCCTCGGCGCCGCGGCGGCGGTCGGCTTCGCCTTCTTCCTGATGGAGCTGGTCTGGTACCGGATGCTCGCGCCGATCCTGGGCGGTACGTCGTACACCTTCGGCATGATCCTGGCGGTGGCCCTGGCGGGGATCGGAGCCGGGGGGCTGGTGTACTCGGCGGGGGGGCGCGCGCGCCGTCCCACCCTGGTGGGCTTCGGCGCGACCTGCGCGCTGGAGGCGTTCTTCCTCATCCTGCCGTTCGCCCTGGGAGACCGGTTGGCGGTGCTCGCGATGGGGATCCAGGGCCTCGACGCGGGCGGCTTCGGCGGCCTGGTCCTGGAGTGGGGCCTGGTGACGGTCCTGGTGGTCTTCCCGGCGGCGCTGGTCGCCGGGTACCAGTTCCCGTTGCTGGTCGGCGTTCTCGGAGCGGGTCGGCGTGCGGTCGGCCGGGAGGTGGGCCTGACCTACGCCTGGAACACCCTCGGCGCGATCGCCGGCGCGGTCGCCGGCGGGTTCGGCCTCCTGCCGCTCGTCACCGCTCCGGGGATCTGGCGGTCGACCGCGATCGGGTTGGCCGGCCTGGCCCTGGCCGCGGCCGTCCTGGCCGCCGTGACGGGACGCCGCGTCGCGGTCTCCGCGGCAGCCGGAGTCCGATCCGGGCGCACGGTGACGCCGATCGGTGTCGCGGTCGTCGTCGTCCTCTCCGGGACCAGCCTGGTCCTCTCCGCCGCGGAGGGGCCGACCGCGTACTGGCGCCACGGCGGCATCGGAGGTCGTCGGGCCCAGGAGACGTTCTCCGGGCCGAACGACCTGCGGGCGGCGATCCGCCTGACCCGGGGGCGCCTGGTCTGGCAGGAGGACGGTCGGGAGAGCAGCATCGGCCTGCTCCAGGGGGCGGGCTACACGTTCGTGGTCAACGGCAAGGCCGACGGCAGCGCACTGGGCGACGCTCCGACCCAGGTCCTGGGCGGATTGGTCGGCGCCATGCTTCACCCCGATCCGCGGCGCTCCCTGGTGATCGGTCTGGGGACCGGGAGCACGGCGGGCTGGTTGGCGGCGGTGCCCGGCATGGAGCGGGTGGACGTGGTGGAGCTGGAGCCGGCGGTGGTCCGGGTGGCCGAGGACTGCGCGCCGGTCAATCGGGATGTCCTCGATCGGGACAACGTCCATCTCATCCTGGGGGACGGGCGGGAGCTCTTGTTGACGACGAGACAGCGCTACGACGTGATCTTCTCCGAGCCGTCGAACCCTTACCGGGCCGGCATCTCGAGCCTGTTCACCCAGGAGTTCTACCGCGCCGCGGCGGAGCGGTTGACCGAGAACGGTCTGTTCCTGCAATGGCTCCAGGGCTACGAGGTGGACCCCGCGGTCATCCGCACGGCCTATGCGACGCTCGGCTCGGTCTTCCCGGCGGTCGAGAGCTGGCAGACGCTGCACGGCGACCTGCTCCTGGTCGCGGGGCCGAAGCCGGTCGTCCACGACTGGCGACGCGTCGCCCGGCGGGCTGCGCAGGACCCCTACCGAGAGGCCCTCGAGAGGGTCTGGGGCGTGTCCGGCGCCGCCGGGTTCTACAGCGCGTTCGTGGCCGGGCCGGAGCTGGCGCGAGCGATCTCGGAGGGGGCGGCGAGGCTCGGCGAGCCGCTCAACACCGACGACCACCCGGTGATCGAATACGGATTCGTTCGCAATCTCGGCCGCAAGGGTCTGTTCAAGGTGGAAGACCTCGGCGAGCTGGCCCACCGGCTCGGTGCCGCGCGGCCCCACTTCGCGAGCTCCAGGGGGCCGGGCGCACCGTCGAGCACCGGCGCGACGGGCGGACGCCCGGACTGGGCGGCGGTCCGGGACGCGGAATCGGCGCGGGGGGTGTTCCTGCAGTACTCGCCTCCGCCGCCGCCCGACGCGGGGCCGGGTCTCGAGGCCAGGAGCCGCGCGCGCGACCTCTACCGGCAAGAAGACCTGTCCGGGGCCTTGCAGGCCTGGGAGAGCCAGGGTGATCCGCCGCGTCATCCCGCGGACCTGCTGCTGGTGGCCGACTCCCTGGCGTCGGCTGCCGATCCGCGTGCACCCCTCGCGGCGGATCGGCTGTCCGCGGCGCTGCCGACGGAGGCCGCGGCGGTGCGGGCGTTGTACGCCTCACGGCGGGATGACTGGTCGGAAGCCGCCGATCACCTCGTGGCCTTTTTCGACCGG
>JASFUL010000554.1:0-3714 GCA_050050315.1 Gemmatimonadota bacterium | reverse complement strand
GAGGCAGCGGTCCCCATCTACTACCCCTACGTGTACGTCGCCCCGTCGAACACGGGCGTCCTGTCGGGGCTGGACCTGAACGGCGACGGGATCGTCGCGACCCCCGCCGACGTCGGGACCCGGGTCCACGGCGACGATTCGTTCGGGTTCGGGAACTACCCCGGGCAGTACGGGATGGCCGTCCTTTCCCGCTTTCCCATCGACACCCTCGGCGTCCGGACCTTCCAGCTCTTCCGGTGGCGGGACCTGCCCGGGAACCACATGCCCGGCGGCTTCTTCTCCGACAGCGCCCGGGCCGTGCTGCGCCTCTCGTCCAAGTCCCACTGGGACGTCCCGATCGTGATGGATCGCGACACGCTGCACCTGCTGGTGAGCCACCCCACGCCGCCCGTGTTCGACGGTCCCGAGGACCGGAACGGGCGCCGCAACTTCGACGAGATCGGGTTCTGGGCTCGCTACCTGGACGGCGCGGACGCCCTCCACGACGACCGCGGGCGATCCGGCGGCCTCCCGGACCACGCGCTCTTCGTGCTCGCCGGTGACTTGAACGCGGCCCCGGAGGGGGGCGACGCGGCCCTCGGCGACACCACGGCCATATCCCAGCTTCTCGGGCACGAGCGCGTGCGGGACCCGGAGATGCTCCGGGGCGTGGCTACCGCGACCTTCTCGGGAGGCGTGCGGGTGGACTACGTGCTCCCGTCCGAGGGACTCGAAATCGTGGCCGGCGGGGTGTTCGGATCTCCCTCGGGCGAGGCGGCGTCGGGGACGCCGGCGTCCTCGACGCGGGAGTCCCCATCGGAGGCGGCGCTGGGCCGGGCCGCCTCCGACCACCGCCTGGTGTGGCTGGATCTCCGCCTGTCCGGCGGCTGACGCGGGCGTCGGTCCAGCGACGGATCGCCCTCGAAGGAGCACCGGGCCGAGCCTCGCGCGGTGGGTCGGTCCTCCGCATGTTGCCCTCTCGACCGTCCGAGACCCCCAGACACAGAGTCCATGAGTCCACCGTTCGCTCCGACCCCGGCTCGCCTGGCGTGCGGTACGGCCGCCGCTCTCCTTCTGCTCCTGCCCGCGGCCGGCGTCGCCCAGCGCACCCCCATGGAGACGGCCCGGGAGGTCCTCTCGACGACGCCGCTCATCGACGGGCACAACGACCTGCCCTGGGAGATCCGCGTCCAGGAGGAACACCCGGGAGATGTCGTGGCCTACGACCTGCGCGGCCGCACGGCGGGTCACACCGACATCGAGCGGCTGCGGGAGGGGATGGTGGGAGGTCAGTTCTGGTCGGTGTACGTCTCGTGCGACTACCAGGGGCTGGAGGCCGTGCGCGCCCAGCTCGAGCAGATCGATCTGGCCCGACGCGTCGTGGAGCGGTACCCGGACGCCTTCGCCATGGCGGCCACCGCCTCGGACATCGACCGGATCTTCGGCGAGGGGAGGATCGCCTCGCTGCTGGGCATCGAGGGGGGGCACGTCCTGGCCAACTCGATGGGGGCACTGCGGGCGTACTACGACCTCGGCGTCCGGTACGTCACCCTGACCCACAACTGCAACACCGACTGGGCCGACGCGGCGAGCGAAGAGCCCGTGCACGGGGGGCTGACGGACTTCGGTCGGGAGCTCGTCGGAGAGATGAACCGGCTCGGGATGCTCGTGGACCTCTCCCACACCTCGCCCGCCACCATGCATGACGTGCTCGACGTGGCGGAGGCGCCGGTCATCTGGTCCCACGCGTCGGCCCGGGCCATCGTGGACCACGTGCGGAACGTCCCCGACGACGTATTGCGCCGACTCCCGGACAACGGCGGTGTGGTCATGGTCACCTTCGTGCCGTCGTTCGTGGGGGTGGAGCACGCCGCCTGGAGTGCCCGGGAGGACGAGAGGAGGAGCGAGCTGGAGGCGCGCTGGGGGGAAGACGATCCCCGGGTCGACGAGGCCATGGAGACCTGGCTCGAGGCGAACCCGGCGGTCCCGGCACGCCTTCCGGAGGTGGCCGATCACATCGAGCACATCCGCGACGTGGCGGGCGTCGACCACGTGGGGATCGGGGGCGACTTCGACGGCATCACCCGCGTCATCGAGGGTCTCGAGGACGTCTCCACCTATCCAGCCCTGTTCGCCGAGCTGGCCCGGCGGGGCTGGACGGAGGCGGAGCTGCGGAAGCTCGCCGGCGAGAACGTGCTGCGCGTCCTGCGGGACGCGGAGCGCGTGGCGCGGACGCTCCAGCGGCTCCGCCCCCCGTCGATCGCGTCCATCGAGGAGGTGGATGGCCCGGGGAGATGACCCCCCGCGGTCCGACGCATGGCCCCCGCATCGAGAGGGACCCGGCTCCCCGACCTCCTCACGGCGACGCGCATCGTCCTCGTGCCCGTGCTCCTCTGGCTGATCGCTCGGGTCCGTAGCCCGGAGCTTCTCGATCCGGCACGTCTCACGGCCGTCGGGACCTACTTCGCCATGGGGCTGTCGGACCTCCTCGACGGGCTCCTCGCGCGACGCATGGGGGCGACGTCCGACCGCGGGGCGATGCTCGACGCGGCGGCCGACAAGCTCGCCACGCTCGCCCCGCTCTTCTACTGGGCGCTGGTCCGGCCGGACGCCTTCGCCCCGGTGCCGCTCTGGCTCCCGGTTACCATCTTCCTCCTCGACGGGGTGCTGGTGGCCTCCCTCGTCCGGGCCCGTCTGGTTCGGGCCACTCCTCCGGAGGCACGACACAACCAGACCGGGCGGGCGGCCACGCTGATCGCCTTCCTCCTCGTCGGGGGAATCGCCGCGGGGATGCCGGCGGTCCTCGTCCTGCCTGCGGGCGTGCTCCTGGTGGGATTGAGACTGCTGGCCGTGGCCGCGTATCTGCGCAGCTGGGCCCTCTCCCCGGGTTGAGGTGTCCGAGGGCCTCGGCGCCGCCGTCGTGGCTCCGGCGGCCCGGGATGGGCAATGGAACGATAATGAGTTATCATTATTGGTCATGAAGCGGAACACGAGCCAACGACGAGCGATCCGGTGGGCGCTGCGCGAGTCGGGGCGACCCCTCACGCCCGGCGAGATCCTCGACGTCGGGAGGGAGCGGGTCGCCTCCCTGGGGATCGCGACCGTCTACCGGAACCTCAAGATCCTCGAGGAGGACGGCTGGGCGGTGTCCGTCCAGCTTCCCGGCGAGCCCCTGCGCTACGAGGTGGCGGGGAAGCCGCACCATCACCACTTCCTCTGCCGGAAGTGCGGCGGCGCGTTCGACGTGGAGGGGTGCCCCGGGGACGCCCGCTCGCTCCTGCCCGACGGATTCGTCCTCGAATCCCACGAGCTCGTGCTGTACGGCCTGTGCAGGGAGTGCCGGTCGAAGGAGCCCGGGCCGAGGGAGGGGACGTGAGCGTCTGGATCTGGACGCTCTCCAGCGTCCTGACCGTGAGCCTCGCGTCCTTCGTGGGGCTGGTCTTCATGTCCCGGGGAGCGGAGCACCTCGACTCCGTCCTGATGTACCTCGTCAGCCTCGCCGCCGGGGTGCTCCTGGGCGGTGCGTTCTTCCACCTCATCCCCGAGGCGTACGAGATCCACGGGGACTCCGTGGCGTTGCCCCTCTGGGTCCTGACCGGCTTCCTGGGCTTCTTCTTCCTCGAGCGGTTCCTGTGGGCTCATCACCACGGCCACGGCCAGGCCCCTGTCACGGGGCGCGAGCCCGCGCAACCCGGCCAGGAGCACGATCACGCCCCTGCCCACGGTCACGCCCGT
>JASFUL010000553.1:0-3732 GCA_050050315.1 Gemmatimonadota bacterium | reverse complement strand
GCCCGTGCCCCGCAGCCATCCTCATCCCGGGAGTCGGCGCGCACGACCGGGACTACACCCTCTGGGGCCGCCCTCGCTTCCGCGCCCTGGCGGAGTACCTGGCCGGGCAGGGGATCGGGTCGCTACGCTTCGACGAGCGGGGCGTCGGCGCCTCCACGGCGGATCCCGCAGGCGCCACCAGTGCCGACTTCGCCGGCGACGTCCTCGCGTGGCTGAAGGCGCTGAGGGGTCGGACGGACGCGGTCGATGGCACCCGCATCGGCCTCGTCGGCCACAGCGAGGGCGGGACGATCGCCGCCCTGGCGGCCGCTCGCTCGCGGCAGCTCGCGTTCGTCGTCCTTCTGGCCAGTCCCGGACTCCCCGGGCGCGAGTACAACCTCCAGTACGAGGAATCCATGGGGCGGGCCATGGGCCTCGACGATGCGGCGATCGCCGAGCGACGGGCGTTCCAGGAGCGGGTTCTCGATGCGATCCTGGCGGCTCCCGACTCGGCGGCCGCGGCCCGCCGTCTCCGGGACCTGTACCGAGAAGCTGCGCTGGACGTCCCGCCGGAGCGGCTCGAGCGGGGCATCCGGCGACTCACGTCCCCCTGGTTCCGCTTCAATCTGACCCACGACCCGGCCGCGACGTTGGAGGAGGTCGAGGCTCCCGTGCTCGCGGTGTTCGGCGGGCTGGACCGCCAGGTGCCGCCGGCCGGGAACCGGGAGGCGCTGGCAGCCGTGCTGGACGACGAGTCGGGGGTGGACCGGGTCGTCGTCCTTCCGGGCCTCAACCACTTCTTCCAGACGGCGGAGACGGGCGCGCCGGAGGAGTACCCCCGGCTCGACGAGACGCTCGCTCCCGCGGCGCTCGAGCTGATCGGGGGCTGGATCCGCACCCACACCGGTCCGCGGCGCGTGAGCTCGTGCACCGTCCTGCACGTCTCGGGGGACGGGTGGGCGTTGGGCGGGAACAACGAGGACTGGGAGGATCCCGCGACTCGCTTCTGGATCGTTCCCCGTGGTCACGGCCGCTACGGTTGGATCAAGTTCGGCTTCGCCGGCGGCTTCCCCCAGGGCGGGATGAACGAGCGGGGGCTGTTCTGGGACGCCACGGGCGTGCCGTATCTGGCGATGCCGCGCTCCGAGGCAGAGAAGACGCGGTACCACGGCCCGCTGATGGAGAAGGTGATGTCCGAGGCGAGCTCGGTGGCGGAGGCGCGGGCCATCTTCGACGCCTACTTCTGCGAGGACCAGTACCGCGCCCAGTACCTGGTGGGGGACGCCGGCGGCGCTTCGATGATCGTGGAGGGCGACAGCATCCTCCCGAAGGAGGGACGCTACCAGGTCGCGACCAACTTCTACCACTCCCGGCCCGATCTGGGCGGCTACCCCTGTGGCCGCTACGAGACGGCCAGGGCGCTCCTGGACTCGGCCGGAGCCGTGACCCCGTTCCTGGTCGGGCGCGTCCTGGAGGCCACCCACCAGGAGGGTCGATACCCGACCCAGTATTCGACGATCTACGACCTCGGGGGCAGGGTCGCCTACCTGTTCCTGCGCCACGACTTCGACGAGTACCTGGAGATCCGACTCGACGAGGAGCTGCGGAAGGGAGCCGCGTCCTACGATCTCGCGCCACTCTTCTCGGGCGTGCGGCTCCTGGCGCCCGCGGACGGGGCCACGGTGGCCGCCGCGTCGGCGGAGCTACGGTGGGAGGGAAGGATGGCGAGCGAGTATCGGGTGTGCTACGGGACGTCCCCCGACACCCTGGACGCATGTGAGCCGGTGCGGGTGGCGCGCGGTGGCGCGGAGCCCTTCGATCCCATGCGGGGCGGGAGGATGGTGGCCCTGCTGCCCCTGGTGGTGACGGCCGCGCTGGGGCTCGCGTGGGGACCGTGCGTTCCATGGCTCCGCCGGAGGCGTCCGGTGGCCGTGGCGGCCCTCGCTGTCGCGATCGTCCTCGGGCCCGCGTCGTGCGGCGAGGGCCCCACGGGACCCGGTTCCGACCCATCGGGCACCATCGCCCACACCGTCTCCGGGCTCGAGCCCGCGAGCACGTACCACTGGCGGGTGGTGGCGACGCCTCCGTCCGCGAACGGGTTCTCCACGGTGAGCCTCGTCCGGAGCTTTACGACCCGTCCCGAATCGCGCTCCCCGTTGGAGCCGTCCGGGATCGGTCGCCCGCGGCCTGGCCGGCCAGGATCTCCTCGACGTCGCTCAGGGCGGGACGCCGCGCCTCCTCCGTCCCCTCGTCCTTCTTCCCGATCGCGACGCGGAGCGCCTTGAGTCCCAGGACGCCCTGCATGTCCTCCAGGTCGAACGTCTCGATCACTCCCTCGAAGAAGCCCTCCGCGGTCAGGTACTCGAGGTAGCGGCGGTACTCGATCCCTTCGTGGGGCTGGGAGTAGACGACGGCGACGGTGCCGGGCTGGGTCAGCCGCTCGCCGGTGCTTCGCACGCGTGCCTTGTCGATACGCTTCTTGACCAGCGCGTAGCGGATGTTGTACGCGCCGTCCACGTCGAAGCGCTTCTCGTCGACCCGGAAGCGGATGGACAGGGGATGGTCCTGGACGAGGATGAGGTGCGTGGCCGGAAGCGCGGTCAGGAGCTCGGGTCGGATCCGTTCGAGCGCCCACTCCACGCGGCTGGCGAGCTGCAGCTGCCAGAGGCGGAGGTTGTGGAGGTACAACCTGCTGAACCCGCCCGACTCCGCCAGCGAGTCGCCCACGTACACGTTGTAGTCGACCCCGTCCGTCTTGAAGCGCTCGAAGAAGTGCGGGAAGACCGCTTGCACGACCTCCTGCTCCCGGTCCAGGACCGAGGAGACCGCCTCGTTGAAGCGGGCGACGCTGGCTTCGAAGTCCCGACGCTTCCGGTAGACGAGGCCGAGCTCGGGGTCCAACGCCTCCCGGTAGGCCTGCACTCGCTCCCGGACGGGCTCCCCGAACTCCGCGAGTCGATCCATCAGCGGCTCGACCTCCGAGCCGAGGAAGTCCAGCACCTGGCTCTCGTCCTCCCCCAGGAGCCCGTCCTCGATCTGGGCCCCGAGACGCCCCAGGCGATACGCGATCTCGCCCAGCGCCGGAAGGCGCCGGTGACGTTGCGCCTCCGACACCACCGCCCCGGCCAGCTCGATCTGGATCGACAGATCCGCCTGGATGGCCGCGCTCCGCATGTCCGACGAGCCGCGGATGTCGGTGAGCCCGTAGAGCGGATACACGTCCCGGAAGACGACCTCGTCCAGCTCCGGGTAGTCCTCCCCGACCCCTTCCAGGAGGCGCATCGCCGCACGTCTGAACCGCCACTCGACCGAGGGGTGGATGGCGGTGTAGCGCTGCTTGATGATTGACTGCAGACGGTCCTCGCGCTCGCCGAGGCTGCGTTGCAGGGCCGTGGCGAAGGCCGGCGTGATGGCCTTGAGCCTCAGCGCGCGGTACATGCTCAGACCGCCGAGCCGCGACGACCCGACCTCGAGTAGACCCACGAAGCGGTCGTGGACGAACAGCGGGAGGAGGGCCAGGCTCCGGATTCCCCTCTCGAGGAGGCGCTCCTCGAAGGCCGTGTGGTGGCCGCTGGCCCCAAGGTCGCGGAACACCTGCGCCGCGTCCGTCCGGAACGCCTGGGCGTACGCCGAATGGCTCCGTTTCGGACAGTCGGGGACGCCGGATTCTCCGATCAGGAGGCTCTTGCCCACGGCGATGGCGCGATCCATCGCGTCGACGCTCGCCTCCCGGTCGAACCCGATCAGCCCGAT
>JASFUL010000552.1:0-3736 GCA_050050315.1 Gemmatimonadota bacterium | reverse complement strand
TGCTCCCACCACTGCCCCTGCACGCTGCCGACGCTCCAGAGGGGCTCGAGGTTGAGGTGGATCGGGCGGTCGGGGCCCGGCAGCCGCACGACCGCCCCGCCCGCCTGCGGCGGCGGGCCGCCGATCTCCTGGGCGGCCGCCGGAGCATCCGTGCCCTCCCCGACGGCGACCGTCACGACCGCCAGGGCGACCGGGACCATGCGCAGTCCTCGTCCCGAGGCACGCGCGCGCGTCAGGGCTTTCATTCCGAGGGGCTCCGGATCGAAGTGCGTCCTCCCGTCTCCGTCCTGCATACGAGCGCCCTCGGCGGAATCTGTCGCGCTACATGCCACCCCCCGACAGCAGGTCGAAGCCCGCGTCGTCCAGCCGCTCCCTGTACTCCGGCACATCGGCCCCGTAGAAGCGCTCGATCTCGGAGAGCAGCCGGTCCGCCTCCGCCATCGCCCACTCCAGGTGCGCCGTCCGTCCCGCCGACGGCGCGTACGGCGTGCCGGTCGCCTCGCCGACGGCCTGGCCCAGCGCCGAGGTCACCGTGGTATCCGCCCGGATCCCGCCGAGGTTCGGCGGCATCCGGAGCCGGCCGAGGAGCTCGTCGAGCCGCTCCTTCACCGTTCCGGTGGCCTCGACGAGGGAGTCGCGCACCGCCTCGTCCGCGCCGTCCCATTCCTCGAGTCGGCCCTCGTACAGCTCCAGCGTCCGCTGCGTCTCGCTCAGCCGCCGGCTGGCGGCCTGCAGGTCGGCCAGCTTCGCCTGCCCCTCCCAGTATACGTCCAGGTTGGCCCGGATGACCTCGACCGACCGAGGCCGGCGCGGGTCGGGCAGCACCTCGACGGTACCCTCCGAGGTGTGGTCGCTCACGGTGACCCGGACCCCGTACGTGCCAGGGAGCACCGGTGGACCCGACGGCTCCGGGTCGTCGGGGTCGGCGTCGGGGGCGGGGACACCCTTGCGCTCCAATCCCCAGACCGCGCGGTTCACTCCGGCCTCGGCGGGCCCCTCGAGGGTCCGGATGACGCTGTCGGCGTCCATGATCTCGATCGTGGCGGGTCCACTGCCGCCACCGCCGCCGCCCCCTCCGAAGAAGGCCGCGAAGCCCTCCTGCTCGCCTCCCCCTGATGCTCCGCCCTCGCCCTCGCCGGCCACCGAGTCGGCGACGGCGGGGCTCACGAGGTAGCTGAGAAGGGCGCCGTAGGGCCGGTTCTCCCCCTGGAATTTCGTGTCGCCGGGGAAGTAGAAGGGCCCGGTCATCCCCACGGTGTGCTGGTACGCCGGGGGCGGGCCGAACAGGTGGAGGTCGGCTTCGGCCAGAGCCGGGTCGGCGGCCATCTCCCGCAAGGGCCGGATGTCGTCGATGATCCAGGCACCCCGGCCGTGGGTGCCGATGGCCAGGTCGTGGTCCCGGGGGTGTACGACCAGGGCGCGGGTGGGGACCCCCTCCGGATACCCGCCGTGGGTCCACTTCCGCCAGTTGGCGCCGCGGTCGAGGGAGAAGTAGAGGCCGAACTCGCTGCCGAGGAAGAGGAGGTTCGGCTCGACCGGGTCTTCCTCGACCACGTGCACGAAGCCGTCGATCTGCCCGGGCGAGAGGGGGGTCCAGCTCTGCCCGTAGTCGGTCGTCCGGAAGACGTAGGGGGTCCAGTCGCCGGTCCGGTGCCCGTCGAAGACCACGTAGGCGGTCCCGGCGTCGTGCTTCGACGCCTCGATGTGGGGCACCCACGTGTTGTCCGGCACGCCGGGGACGTTGTCCACGACGTTCTCCCAGTCGGCCCCGCCGTTCCGGGTGATCTGGACGTTCCCGTCGTCGGTGCCGACCCAGATCACGCCCCGCTCCACCGGCGACGGGGCGATGGTCATGATGGTCGTGTGGTTCTCGGCGGCCGTCACGTCGATGGTCAGCCCGCCCGACTCCTCCTGCCGCTGCTTCTCGGGGTCGTCGGTCGTGAGGTCGGGGGAGATGACCTGCCAGCTCGCGCCCCGGTCCGGGCTCATGTGGACGAACTGCGAGCCGTAGTAGATGACCGCGGGATCGAAGGGGTCCAGGGCGATGCCGGCGTTCCAGTTGAAACGCAGCTCGGTCGCGCTGTCCGGGGGCGGGGGTCGGATGCTGGTCCACTCCCCGCTGGACAGGTCGAAGCGCTGGAGGTTCCCGCCCTGGGACATGCTGTAGCCCAGCGTCCCATCGGTCGGGTCGATCATGGCGGCGAAGCCGTCTCCGAAGCCGATGGTCCTCCAGTGGTGGTTCATGATGTTCGGCCCGGCGAACGACGCCATCTCCCACACCTGGCTCGGGCCCCGCCAGGAACCGTTGTCCTGCAGCCCGCCGTAGACGTTGAACGGCGTCTGCATGTCCACGCTCAGGTGGTAGAACTGGGACAGGGGGAGGTTCTCCACGAAGCGCCACGCCCGTCCGCGGTCGCGAGAGACGAACACGCCGCCGTCGTTGCCGGTGATGATGGTCCGGCCGTCGGGGTGCGTCCAGAACGCGTGGTGGTCCACGTGGACGGCCGCCCAGGGGGCGATGTTCTCGAAGGTGCGTCCGCCGTCCTCGCTCATGGTGAGGTCCCCGCTCACCCGGTAGACGCGGTTCTCGTTCGTCGGGTCGACGTAGACCCGGCTGTAGTAGAAGGCACGCTCGTTCACGTTGGGGTCGGTGTTGACCGACTCCCAGCTCCGGCCGCCGTCCTCCGAGCGCAGGAGGGCGCTCCGTCCGGCCTCGACCAGCGCGTACGCCACGTTCGGGTCGTTGGTGGCGAAGGCCAGTCCGATCCGTCCCAGCTCGCCGGCCGGAAGGCCGTCGTCGGCCGTCTGACGCTCCCACGTCTCGCCACCGTCGAAGCTCTCCCACAGGCCGCTGCCCGGCCCCCCGCTCTCGAAGAACCAGGGCCAGCGTCGGAACTCCCACGTCGACGCCAGCAGGTGCTCCGGGTTGGACGGGTCGAGGACCAGCTCGAAGGCGCCGGTGCGCTCGTCCACGTACAGCACCTTGCGCCACGTGTCTCCGCCGTCGTCCGTCTTGTAGACACCCCGCTCCTCGCCGTCGCTCCACGCCGGGCCCAGGGCCGTGAGCCACGCGACGTCGGGGTCGGCCGGGTGGGCTACGATGGCCTCGATGTGCTCGGTGCCCTCGAGCCCCTGGTGCTCCCACGTGTCCCCGCCGTCCTCGGACTTCCAGACGCCCCGGCCCACGCCCATGGAGTTCCGGGCGTTGGCCTCGCCGCTGCCCACCCACACGACGTCGGGGGCCGCGGGGGAGATGCCGATGGCGCCGATCGAGTTGACGGAGGCGTCGTCCAGGATCGGCTCCCACTCGTAGCCGCCGTCGTCGGACTTCCAGAGGCCGCCCGTGGCTCCGCCGACGTAGAGGACGCGGTCGCTCCGGGGAGAGACCGCGATCGCGGCCACGCGGCCGGAGGTGCCGGCCGGCCCGATGGAGCGTGCCTCCAGGTCGTGGAAGGTGGAGTCGATCCGCACGGCCGAGGGCATCCGGTTCTCCTGGCCGTTCGCGGTCCGGGGCAGCGCGGCGGCTCCCGCCAGCGCGGCCGCGAGGAGGGTCGTCGAGGCTCGCCGCCAGCGCGGCGGGCGCAGCGTATCGGTCGTGCTCATGGATTCGCTCGTCTCAGGGGTCGTCCGTCCCGGGAACCGGGCGATGATACCGGAGAGTGCCGGGGCCCGGCAACCCGGCCCGGGACGACCGTCGGGCCCGTCGAGAGTCCGCCGTGGGGCGGCCTCGACGGGC
>JASFUL010000551.1:0-3742 GCA_050050315.1 Gemmatimonadota bacterium | reverse complement strand
TTCGACAACGCGGACGCCGAATCCCGCTGGGTGCTCAACGGCGACGACGGGGCCGTCCTGGCGCTGGCGGGAGACGCCCCGGGCGAGCGCTACCTCTTCTTCCTCGACGACCCACGCGGGCGGTCGTGGGACGCGGACTCCGTTCCCGAGGGACGGGCGCCCGGCCGCGGCCCGATCCGGGGACGGGGGTACGTCCGGGAGGGTGTCCTCACGCTGGACGTGTCGGGGCGGGAGGAACCGCTGGTGGCGTGGGACGAGGTGCCCCTGCTGGGTCGACACAACGTCGCCAACGCCCTGGCCGCGGCGCTGGCCGCGCGCGTGATCGGCGTGGACGTCCCCGTGCTCCGGCGTGGACTCCGGACCGCCGCGAGCCTCCCCCATCGGCTCGAGCCCGTGGGGGAGGTCGGTGACGTCCTCTGGGTGAACGACTCGAAGGCCACCAACGTGGCCGCGGCCGTGAGCGCGGTGCGGAGCCTGGAGGGGCGGACCCTCCTCCTCCTGCTCGGCGGCAAGGACAAGGGCGAGGATCTCGCCCCCCTCGTCGTCCTTCTGGCGGGCGCGCCGGCCGGTCGCCTCCGGGCGGTCCTCTGCTACGGGGCGGCCGGCGAGCGGATCGCCGGGGCGCTGGAGCGGGGGGGCGTGCCGGCCGAGCTCCTGGGCTCCGACTTCGAGGCCGTCGTGGCGCGGGCCGCGGAGCTGGCCCGGTCGGGCGACGTGGTGCTCCTGGCGCCGGCGTGCTCCTCGTTCGACATGTTCGAGGACTACGAGGCCCGCGGCGACGCCTTCCGCCGCCTCGTCCGGGCGAGGGCCGCCTGATGGCACGCCGTCCGATGGACGTCGCCCCGGCGGGCCCCCTCGCGCTTCCCGACACGGGCATCGGCCGGGGGTGGGAGCCGGCCGTCCTGATGGTGACCACGCTGCTCCTCCTGAGCTTCGGCCTCGTGACGCTCTACAGCGCGAGCGCCGTGCTGGCCCAGCGTCAGGCCCTCCCCGACTACCACTACGTCCTCCGACAGGCCAGCGGAGCTGGCGCGGGCCTGCTGGGGCTCTTCGTGTGCGCCCGCATCCCCTACCGGGCCTGGGGGGCGCTCGCGTGGCCCCTGGTGGGGGTCACCTTCGTCGCCCTGCTCCTGCTCGTGGTGCCCGGCACCGAGGCCATCGCGCCCGAGGTGAACGGAGCCCGGCGTTGGCTGGATCTGGGGGTGAGGGTGCAGCCCTCCGAGCTGGCCAAGGTCACCATCGTGGTCTGGACCGCCATGATGGCCGTGCGGAAGCGTGACCAGTTCGGACGCCTCTCGCGGGGTCTCGCCCCCTTCATGGTCGTGTGGGGGCTGCTCCTCCTCCTGGTGGCCCTCGAGCCGGACCTGTCGACGGCGTGCGTCCTGGGGATGCTGGGCGTCCTGACGGTCTTCGCCGCGGGCGCGCGGGCGGGCCACTTCCTGTTCCTCGGGGGGCTGACTGCGCCCGTCCTGCTGCTCCAGCTGGGCGTGGGCTTCCGCGCCGACCGGATCCGGGCGTTCCTGGACCCCGCGGCCGACCCCGAGGGGACCGGCTTCCAGGTCTGGCAGAGCCTGATCGCCGTGGGCTCGGGGGGGCTCACCGGTCGGGGCTTCGGCGAGGGCCATCAGAAGTTCGGGTTCCTTCCCGAGGCCCACAACGACTTCATCTTCGCCATGATCGGCGAGGAGTGGGGGCTCCTGGGCGTTCTCCTGCTGGTCGTGCTCTACGCCGCCATCGTCCTGGTCGGGTATCGCATCGCCCGGCGGGCTCCCGACTTCTTCGGACAGCTCCTGGCCATCGGCTTCACGAACCTCGTGGCCCTCCAGGCCCTTCTCCACATGGGGATCTCCCTGGGAGTCGTCCCCCCGACGGGGCTGGCGCTGCCCCTCGTCTCGTACGGGCGCTCCAACCTCCTGGTGACGCTCGCCGCCCTGGGCGTGCTGATGTCCATCGCCCGGGAGAGCGAGGCGGATCCCGTGCGGAGGGTGCATGGATGAGCCGCGCGTGGTCGTCTTCGCCGGAGGGGGCACCGGGGGTCACCTGTACCCGGCCCTCGCCCTGGCCGACGCGCTGGAGCGGTTGCGGCCGGACGTGCGGCCGTACTTCGTGGGCGCCCTCCGGGGGATCGAGTCCCGTGTGCTCCCGGCGCAGGGTCGGGACCACGTGCTGCTTCCCGTCCGGGGCATCGCCCGGGGAGAGGGGCTCGCCAACTGGAGGGTGGCACCGGCCCTCGTCCGGTCCCTCCGGGAGGTGGACCGCCTCCTCCGCCGGCTCGGGCCGGAACTCGTCGTGGTGACCGGCGGGTACGCCGGCGCGCCGGCCGGGATCGTGGGGGTGCTGCAGGGTCTCCCGGTCGCGCTCCAGGAACAGAACGCGGTCCCGGGCGTCACCACCAGGCTCCTGGCCCGCTGGGCGCGGCAGATCCACGTGGCGTTCCCCGAGGCGGTGGACCGGCTTCCGGGCCGCTCGGCCCAGCGCGCCCGGCACTCCGGCAACCCCGTCCGACCGCCGGAGGAGATCGACCGGGCCTCGGCGCGGCGGACGTTCGACCTGGAACCCGACGCCCGGGTGGTCCTGGTCGTGGGCGGGAGCCAGGGGTCGGCGGCCCTGAACCGGCTCGTGGTCGAAGCGGTGGAGGGGATCCGGTCGGGCCGGGTCCGGCGCGGCGAGGACGTCCAGGTGCTGTGGGCGACGGGGCCCGACAACCTCGACGATGTCCGTCGGGCGCTGGGTGGGGAGGCGCCCCGCTGGCTCCGGGTGCTCGGCTACATCGACGCGATGCCCCGGGCCCTGGCGGCCACCGACGTGGCGCTGAGCCGCGCGGGCGCCATGGCCACGTCCGAGTTCCTCGCGTGGGGGATCCCCATGGTCCTGGTGCCGCTCCCCACGGCGGCCGCGGACCACCAGACCCACAACGCCCGCACGCTGGCCGAGGCGGGCGCGGCGATCCACCTGCCCCAGGAGGGGCTGGGCGGAAGCGAGCTGTGGGAGACGGTCGAGGGGCTGGTGGACGATCCGGCCCGGCTCGAGGCGCTACGGAAGGCCGCGCGAGAGCGCGGGCGTCCCGAGTCCGCGGCCCGGATCGCCACCGCCCTGGCCGAGCTCCTGCCGGCTCCGATGTCGGCGGAGGACGGTGCGTCCCCCGGCTCCGGAGACGACCGGTGAGCGAGCGCCGCGACGACGTCGACCTCCCGTCCCTGGCCTCCCGGGGACCCGTGCACTTCGTGGGGATCGGCGGAGCGGGCATGTGCGCCCTGGCCGAGCTGCTGATCCGGGGCGGGGGACGGGTGAGCGGCTGCGACCTGAAGTCGAGCCCGGTGACCCGACGACTCGAGGAGCTGGGCGCCGAGATCCACCTCGGCCACGACCCGGGGCACGTGGACGACGCGGTCGCCGTGGTCGCGACGTCGGCCGTGGCCTCCGGCCACCCCGAGCTGCAACGGGCCCGGGAGCGGGGGATCCCCCTCCTGAAGCGGGCCCACGCCCTCGGCGTGCTGGTCAACCGGGGTGCCGTCCTGGCGGTGGCCGGAACCCACGGCAAGACCACCACGACGGCGATGGCGACCGAGCTGCTGGCCGCGGCGGGCCAGGACCCGACGGGCCTCGTGGGGGGCAGGGTCCCGGCGTGGCAGGGCAACCTCCGCTACGGCTCGACCGCGCTGTACGTGGTGGAGGCCGACGAGTACGACCGCTCGTTCCTGACGCTGGAGCCGGACGTGGCCGTGGTGACGAACCTCGAGGC
>JASFUL010000550.1:0-3752 GCA_050050315.1 Gemmatimonadota bacterium | reverse complement strand
AGGGGGGACCGCTCCGACGCGAGAAACTGGTCGGCACCTTCTGGCCCGAGCGTCCCGAGCCGAGGGCGCGCAACCTCCTCTCCCAGTCCCTGCACTACCTCCGTGAGGTCCTGGGACCCGAGGCCCTGACGGCGTACAGCGCCGGTACCGTGGGCCTGAGCCGGGAGCACGTTCGATGCGACCTCTGGGAGTTCCAGGATGCCCTCGCGGAGGGAGACGAGCGCCGGGCCCTGACGCTCTGTCGGGGACCCCTGCTGGACGGGTTCCTGCCCGGAATCCGGGCGTTCGAAGAGTGGGCCGAGCTCGAGAGGGAGCACCACCGCCGGGCGGCGCTCGAGGCGGCCCTGGAGCTCGCTGGGAAGCAGGAGCAACTCTCCGCGCGGGTCCGCTGGGCCTGCTGGGCGCTCGAGCGAGCCCCGTACGACGAGGTGGTGTTGAGGCGGGTCATGAGGCTCCTGCGCGAGGCCGGGGCCCGCGCCCTGGCCCTCAAGGAGTACCAGAAGGTGTGCGCCCGACTCGACCGTGAGCTCCAGCTCTCGCCCTCGGCAGAGACCGTGGCGCTGGCCGAGGCGATCCGCGCCGCCGAGCCCGAACCCGGCGCTCCCCTCCCCGAGGTGCCCCCGGGGCCGTCCACCCTCGCCGGGACCCGAACGGCGAGCCAGCACGAGGGCATCGGCACGGCGCCCGCGCCCTCCGAGACGGTGCCGGGTACGACGGGTCCGTCCGGGGAAGGCCCCGACCCGCGGGTGGGGCGGAGGAAGACCGCGGGCGCGCTCGCGTGGATGGCCCTGGTGGCGCTGGCGGGGTACGCGGGCTACCAGACGCTCGCTGAAGGAGGCCCGGTCTCCGGACCGTCCGGAAACCAGGGCCCGCGGAAGGTCCTCGTCGGAGAGATCCAGAGTGACGTCGAATGGCTCCCGGGCGTCGTCGTCGCGGAGCTCCTCGAGGCCCGGCTTCGCTTCCGGGAGGGCATCGGGTGTGCTCCCGACGCCCGCACCGACCCGGTCCCGGCCACCGAGGGGAGGACCCGAACGTCCCCTCCATACGACTGGAGCTCCCCCGAGACCGCCGCCAGGCTGGGGTGCGACGTCCTGGTCACCGGTCGCGTGTCGACGCTGGGGGACGACGTCCTCCTCTACCTCCGGGCCGTCGAGGTGCCGATGGGCGGAGAGATCGTGGCCCTCAGCGAGGTCCTGCAGTCGGCTCCCCAGCTACCCGGCGCCCTGTCCCGCCTCTCGGCCGCGCTCGGAGAGGCGGTCGTCGCGGATCTCCCGACGGACGAGCACGGAACTCGACGCCCTCCTCTCCCCTGAGCGAGCCTACGAGCGACCGCGTCCTCGGGTCGGGCTCGAGATCCAGCTCCCGCCGCATCCGGTCCCTGAAGCGACGGTACTCCCACACCGCCTCGGCGCACCGTCCGGACCTCGCCAGCAGCTCCAGGAGGTGCCGGAGCGCGGCCTCGTCGAACGGGGCCTGTCGCACGATCCAGCGAGCGCGGGCGGTGGCCCTCTGGAGGTCGCCGTCACGCCGGGCTGCGCGGTCGGACAGGCCCATGGCGGCCGCGCGGGCCAGGCCCAGGAGGCGCGGGCGCTCGAGGTCCAACCACTCCATGAACTCGTGGATCCCCCGGGGGACGAAACCGTCCATCAGGGGACCACGGTACAGCTCCAGGGCGGCCTCCGGGCGGCCGGCCTCGAGCAGCTCCTGGAACGCCACCGCGTCGCACCAGACCCGCGCCGGATCGAGCCACACGTCCCGGGCTCCGGAGCTTCGCACCGCACCCTCGCCGAGGGCCTTCCGGAACTGACACAGAGCCTGCGAGAGCAGGTTGCGGGCCCGCGGCTCCGATCGTTCGGGCCAGAAGACCCCCAGGACCTTCTCCCGCCGAACGGGACCCGCCCGCCCCTCCAGGGCGAGGTAGGTCAGGAGAGCCAGCCGTTTGTCCTGGGATACCTCGGCCAGTCCCGCCGACTCCTGCCGGCGTGTGACGTTCAGCGTGCCGAGGACCCTGAGCTCCACCACGCCGCTCATCGGACGATGCCCCCCAGCCTCAACCACACCGAGCGATCGGGAAGGAGCTCGCACGGGTCGGCCCCCGGCGCGATGGCCTCGACCCGTGCCACGCCCTCGGGTCTGTAGGGCCGGAACGGCGCCCTGACGTCCTCGTCGCCGGGCGGCGAGTGGGGGCGCAGCGACAGGCTGGCGAGGGGGAGGGGGGAAGCGACGGGCAGCGCCGACGAAGGACGTGGGTTGCGCATGGGTGCCTCCTGATCGCGAGTGGGGCCCCCGGCGTCCGGCACCGCGGCTCCGCGGGACCGGTGGTCGACAGCGACCGGGCAGCCTCGTTCGGGGCTCGCACGTCCATTCTAGGCCCGCCCTGTCACCTCCGGCTTCGGCTCGGTGTCACGTGGGTGTCATCTGAGCGGAAAGAGCCACCCGGCGTGGCGTCGGAGGAATTGCGGTCAAGCTGTTGTCAGAATATGTGATGGTAGTTATTGTCTTGGAGTCGATCGGATCGGCGCCGGGCCGGTCCGCGTCGGCGCACGGACTCGACAGGGCCTCGGTTCAGGAGGCGGCCCATGATCGAGCTTCGCACGCTGGGCACCGTCGATCTCACCGACGCGTCGAACGGGGGGGATCCCGGCGTGGTGCGTTCCCGCCCCAAGGCCCTCGCCCTCCTGGTCTACCTCGCCCTCGCCTCCCGTCGCGGGCCCGTGCGTCGGGATCGGCTGTTGGCGCTCCTGTGGCCCGAGCTCCCGGAGCCGCGCGCCCGCCGCGCGCTGAGTCAGACCCTCTACGCGATCCGCCAGGACCTCGGGCGGGACGTGATCGAGGGGTGTGGAAAGGACGACCTCCGGGTGGTTCCGGCTGCGCTCGCCTGTGACGCCCGCGACTTCCAGGCCGCCCTCGCAGCGGATCGCATGCGCGATGCGCTCCGCTTGTACCGGGGCGAGCTCCTCCCCGGCTTCCACGTCTCGAGGTGCCCGGACTTCGATCGCTGGCTGGAAGAGCGGCGAGCCGAGCTGCGGCGGACGGCGGTCCGGGCGGCCCTGGCTCTCGCGGAGACGGAGGCCGTCGAGGGGCGGCACCTGGCGGCGACACGGTCCGTTCGGTGGGCCTTGGCCCACGCCCCCCACGACGAGGGCGTGCTACTGGAGGGCCTCTCCCTGCTGGATCGGATGGGGAACCGGGCCGGTGCGCTGGACGCGTACGAGGAGTTCGTCCGGCGGCTTCGGACCGAGCTGGAGCTGGAGCCGGCGCCCGAGACGGTGGCCAGGGTCGAGGTGATGCGAAAGCGGCACGGCGAGGCGACGCCTTCGCGGCTCACGCCCCCGCCCCTGCCCGAACGGCACGCAGCGCGAGATCGCACCCCCGCCCGGCCGCCCCCGGCGGCGCCGGCGTCCCGCTGGCCGGCCCTGGCGACCGTCCTGGCGTTGGGCCTCTTCCTCACGGTCTGGGGACTCGCGACCACGGTCCGGACGGATCGACGACCTGCGGTCCCGAACGGGCTCTCCGAGGTCACCATGGCCGTCCTGCCGTTCCGGGTATCGGGACCCGGCATGGAGATCTGGCGGGAGGGAATGGTCGATCTCCTGTCCGCCAACCTCGACGGAACGGCGGGCCTGCGTGCCGTCGATGCGCGGGCCGTGCTCGCCGGCGTGGATCGACGCTCCGAGGACGCCCGGGCCCCCAGGGATCGGACGGCGCTGCTCGAGACGGCCCGGTCGTTGGGTGCCGACTACGCGCTGGTG
>JASFUL010000549.1:0-3759 GCA_050050315.1 Gemmatimonadota bacterium | reverse complement strand
AGAGGCGGACCGTCCCGTCGGCGCTCGAGTACGGGCCGGTGCGGCCATCGATCCCGAAGACGTCGGCCGACTCCCCCCGATTGCCGCCCTGGGCCTCCACCTTCCGCAGCGCGTGATCCCCGTCCGCCTCGACGAGATGGAGCGCCTTGGCCGGCGGCAGGCCCGCCGGAACCGTCCTGGAGCGCGGGTCCTCGTCCCGGTGGTAGACCAGGACCCCCCCCGCGGGGAGCCAGGCGTCGAACCCGATTCGAGGTCGGTACTCGACGTAGAAGGACTCACCGGAGCCGAGGGGGATGTAGAGCGCCTGCCCCGTCGTCTGCGCCGGCTCCAGGACGTACTCCCGCTCGAGGACGTCGGTCACCGTCTCGGTCTCCATCCAACCGAGCACGACCTTGGAGAAGGCCGACGGGTGCACGGGGCCGAAGTTGTCCAGCTTCTCCCCCGCCCCACATCCCCAGGACCCGGCCCCCATGAGTCCGAAGCACCCGATGTTCCAGTGGCGCTTCCAGGGCTCGATGCCCTCGACGGCCTGATACCAGTCGGGCAAGCCCAGGCGGTGTCCGTACTCGTGGGCGATGACGTTCGGGCCCTGGGGCGCCTCGCCGGTGCAATCGGTGGCGCTCTGGGTCAGGTACGTGTAGGCACGGATCGGCGTCCCGTTCGCCCCGAAGTCGTCGGTGGGGACGCCCGGGATCTGCTGACCTCCCACCTCCTCGGAGACCGAGGAGAAATGCGGCCAGATGCCCGGACCTCCGCAGCTTCCGGCGACTTCGAGGAACTCGACCACCAGCACGTCGATGAAGCCGTCGTCGTCGCCGCTGTCGGGCACCCCGTCGGGACCGTCGTTGTCGAACAGCCGGAAGTCCACCGTCGGATCCGCAAGCTCCACGGCCTGCACCACGTAGTCCGCCCGCCGCTCCCCGATCCAGCCGTGCCCCTCCTGCGAGCCGGCCGCTTCGAGCAGCGTGACGTCGGTGCGGACCCACGGCGCCACCGTGCCGTCGGGAACGACCCTCCCGCGGGAGGCCTCCCGGTAGAAGTCGACGAAGGTGCCTCCCTCCGCGGGCCCGTCGAAGAGGAGGCGCTGGATCTCGCCGGAGTCCACGAACGGCTCCTCGGAGTCGGAGAAGAGGGCGGTCAGGACGACGACGTCGGAGGGGCTGGTGCTCTCCGCGCGGGAGGGGATGGGGGAGGGGGCGGGAGACGGAGCCCCGAGCAGTCCGAGGGGATCCCAGGGCCCGCGCACGCCGAAGGGGCCCGACGGAGGCGCCAGCCCCGGCACCCGGGGAGGCTGGATTCGCTGGACCGGTCCCCCCACCTGCGCGGCGAGCCCCCCCGCGAGGACGATCGTGAGCGTCGCCACGACCCCCATCACCCGCCCGCCGCGGCTCATCGGCCGACCTCCACGCGGTAGCCATCGAGGGTGACCCGGACGGCGTCGTCGGGCCCGGCCACCTCGAGTACCTCCACGGTCGGCGGTCGATGGACGTCCTCCACCTCCATCCGGAAAGCCAGGTCCCCGCCCACGTCACGGACGAGCACGATGCGACTGCCGTCGGTGGCCTGACGCAGGTACGCGACGCCGGAGGACGTCTCGGCCCGCGTCACCCGCTCGTCGCTCACCAGGAAGACGGCCGCTCCCTCCGCCCCGTTGGGCGACGTGAGCGATACGTCGACGAAGCCGGGCTCGGGTGCCGGCGCGTCGTCTCCGCAGGCGGCGAGCGCGGGGACGGCGACCAAGAGGACGAGGAGGAGCGGGTGCCGGGGCGAACGGGATCTCATGGACAAGCGGGGTGGGCTCGAGGAGACTGCGCCTTCCTGGGGTAGTACGACCGAGGCCACCCGAATCTGTCGATCAGGACCTCGGGCCGGCCACCTCCAGGATCCACTCCAGCAGGATGTCCAGGGCCTCGGGCGCGAACGTCTCGGTCAGCGACGCGTACTCGGCCGGGGAACCCGTCCGGGCGTGCTGGAACAAGTGGTTCAGCCCCGGAAGCTCCCGGACGGTCACGTTCTGGTTCCCCCCCTCCCGCACCGCTCGCTCGATCTCCGGCAGGCTCTGCTCCGGCGGCACCTGGAGGTCGAGGGAGCCGCCCAGGGCCAGGACGGGGACGGTCACGCGGCGAAGGTCGCTCCGCGGGTCGTGGGTGAGGAAGAACGCCATCCAGGGCGATGCGAGGGAGCGGGCCTGCCCCTCCACGAACGCCTCCACCCCGTCGGCCGGGATCTCGGCGGCCTCCCGCTCTTCGGGGGTGAGCTTCTCGACCGCCGACGCCAGGACCGCACGCACGCTGTCGAAACGCTCCGACGCCGGGACCCGCCCCACCCGCGCGGCGACCGCGGCGATCAGCTCCTGGTTCCAGCGCGTGACCGGGGCCGGCACCCCGGCGACGCCCTGGATCCGGCCGATCTGCTCGGAGAGGATCTCCGACCCCGGGACCCCGGGACCCGACAGCAGGACGATGAAGGCGACCCGGTCGTCCTCCGCGGCGACCATGGGCGCGATCAGCCCGCCCTCGCTATGCCCGACCAGCCCGACGGACCCCACGTCCGACCGGCCGGACAGCCACGTCACGCCGGCACGGACGTCGGACGCGAAGTCCCGGGACGTGGAGGTCGCGAAGTCCCCCCCCGAGCCGCCGACCCCACGGTCGTCGACCCTCAGGACCGCGACGCCGTTCCGGGTCAGATGGTCCGCGATGACGAGAAACGGACGGTGCCCCATGACGGTCTCGTCGCGGTCCTGCGGCCCCGAGCCCGTGATCATGAGCACGGCGGGATACGGACCTCCTCCCCGGGGACGCGTGAAGGTCCCGGCGAGGGTGATTCCCGCCGAGGGGTTCTCGTACGCCACCTCCTCGACCTCGTAGGGGAAGGGTGGCTCGGGCTCCTGCGGGCGTTCGGGCCGGCGCACCTCCCCTTCCCGGGTCAGCGTGAGCGGCAGGGTCGCGGGGCCCTGGCTCCAGGTGCCCACCACGCTCCCGTCCTCCGAGAGCACGCCCTGGTAGCGTCCCTGGATCGCGGGGACGGTGATGGTCAGCGTGTCGTGGGCGAAGGTCGTTTCGCCCGTGGGGATGCCCGCGGCGCCCTGGGTCGGGACGTCGAGGGTGCTGGCGAGGGCCCCCGACTCGTCCCGGGAGACCTCGAAGATCATCGTGATCTCGCCCTGTGGTCCGGCGTCCATCACCCCTTGCCACCGGCCCGTGACGGTGTCCCCGCCCGGGTCCTGGGCCGCCGCGCCGGACGCGCCACCCCCCAGGACTCCGACCCCGAGCATGGCGACGAGGCATCGGGAGACGAGGGGGCCTGCCCGCGGGGCTCGGGAGGACGGCCGGAACGGGAACGGCTGGGCTCGGGAGGGGAGAGGCTGCGCTCGTACGACTCCGGAGAGGTCCATGGCGGCTCCCGGAAGAGGGTGAATGGGGAAGGCTCCCCTCCCGTACGTGTCCCGCTCCCCGTTCCTTCAGGGGCCGGAGGGCCCGGCGACTTCGTGCCATCGGCGCCGGGCCGCGGTACGAGAGTGCGGGCGCGCCTGCAACCCGTGAGGACGTCGGCGTGTCCACCTGCTTGACGGGGTGGTGCGCATGCCCGATTACTCATATTGAGCATATCATCACGATGAGCACAGCAGGAGGCGGGACGTGTCACCGGCATCGGACGCGTTGACCCCGGTGGAGGTGCTGACGCTGGCGGCGCTGGCCGACCGGCCCCGGTACGGCTACGAGCTCGTCGAGCGGATCGAGAGGTTGAGCGGTGGCC
>JASFUL010000548.1:0-3781 GCA_050050315.1 Gemmatimonadota bacterium | reverse complement strand
GCTTCTCCGCGAGGGCGTCCCGGCCCCCGTGGGCGCCGTGATCGTGGAGCCGGTCCAGGGGCGGGGGGGCGTGCGGATCCCGCCCGAGGGCTTCCTCGGGGACGTGAGCCGGCTGGCGCACCGGTACGGCGCGGTGGTGATCGCCGACGAGGTCTTCACGGGCGTGGGGCGCTGCGGGGTGCCGCTGGCGTCCGGGAGGGTGGGGCTCGAGCCGGACGTCGTCTGCCTCGGGAAGGCGCTGGGCGGCGGCTTCCCCCTCAGCGCGTGCGTGGCCGCCCGGGAGGTGATGGAGGCGTGGCCCGAGTCCACCGGGGAGGCCCTGCACACGTCGACGTTCCTGGGGCACCCGGTGGCGTGCGCGGCCGCCCTGGCCACGATCGGCCTTCTGGAGGGGGACCTCGCCGGGGAGATGGAGCGGACCGGGGCGGCGCTCCTGGAGGGGCTGCGCGCGGCGCTGGACGGGGCGCCGGGCGTGCGGGAGGTGAGGGGATTGGGGGGGATGCTGGGCGTGGCCCTGGAGGCCGCCCCGGGCGGCGGCCGGGCGCCGGGCGTGGTGGCGGCCCTGACGGCCCTCCGGCGAGGCGTGCTGGTCCTGCCCGCCGGCGACGACGGGACCGTGGTCCAGCTGTCTCCGCCGTCCGTGCTCACCGCCGAGCAGACCCGCTGCGGCGTCGAGGTGGTGGCGGACGCCATCCGCTCGGGGGCCGACGCATGACATCCCCCTCCCGGACCGAACGGGGCGCCCCGTGACCGCGTCTCCCGCTTCCGGCCACGCCGGTCGCCCCGCCCCCGGCTACTCGGTCGTCCTCTTCGACCTGGACGGGACCCTGGCCGACACGGTCGAGCTCATTCTGCGCTGCTACCGGCACACGATGGCGACCCACCTGGGTGGCCTTCGTCCCGACGGGGAGTGGCTGCGGACCATCGGCACGCCTCTCCGGGATCAGCTCCGGGACTTCGCGCGGGACGAGTCGGAGGCGGCGGCCATGCTGGAGACGTACGTGGCGTACCAGAAGCGCATCCACGACGGCCTGGTGCGGCCGTACCCCGGAGCCCGGGAGGCGCTGGACCGGCTCGCGGGCCGGGGGACGCGGGTCGGGGTCGTCACGAGCAAGCACAGGGAGATGGCCCGTCGCACGCTGGAGGTCTGCCGCCTGCTCGACCGGGTGGAGATCCTGGTCACCGCGAGCGACGTGGCGCGCGGCAAGCCGGATCCCGAGCCGGTGGAGCTGGCGCTGGAGCGGCTCGGGTTCGAGGGGGGGCGCGAGAAGGTGGTCTTCGTCGGGGACTCGCCGTTCGACCTGCGCGCCGGACGCGGCGCGGGGATCAGGACGGCCGGCGCGCTGTGGGGGCCGTTCCCCCGGCACGTGCTCGAGGACGAGCGGCCGGACCACCTGGTGGGGAGCCTGGGGGAGGTGGTGGGACTCGGACCGACGGACGCCGGAGCCGGAGGGGGATCGGCCCGGCCTGGCTAACGCGAGGACGTGGCGAAGTCGATCTGCTCCGCCACGGTCAGGTCCTTCTCCGTGAGCCCGCCGACGTCGTGGGTGGTCAGCGTGACCTTCACCTTGTCGTAGCGGATGTCGATGTCGGGGTGATGCTCGTGATCGTCGGCGATCGTCGCCAGGCGGTTCACGAAGACGATGGAGTCGCGCCAGCTCGGAAACTCGAACCGCTTCACGAGGGCGTCGTCCTTCACCTTCCAACCGTCCCTGCCCTCCAGCCACCCTTCGATCGATTCCTGGTTCAGCTTCTCGGCCATCGGCTCCCGCTCCCGCGTTGCGATCTGAAGTGCGACGTACGCCTCCGGAGTGCCACAGATAACCCCGGTGGCGTTGAGGGGATCCGGTGTGTGGCGGGACGTTCCGGCACCGCGACTCCCGGGCCCGGAGCCCCACGAGACCGCCCCGCACGGCCTCCGATCGGCTGCGCCGGGACAGGGTTGACGACCGTCGCGATCCTTTTAGGTTTTTTGGCTCCCGGGCACGTGCCGGGAGAGAGGCCCCCATCGTCTAGTGGCCTAGGATATCTGGTTCTCAGCCAGAAGACCGGGGTTCGATTCCCCGTGGGGGTACTGGGAGCTCGGTCCCCGTGTCGAGTCGGTCGGCACGGGGACCCTCGTCTTCCCGGCGTCCCGTTCCGGGCCCGGTGGACCCGTGTGCGCGGGTAGTCCTCCGGACCCCGATGTGCAGCGGCTCCGCGCCGTTGTCACCGCCTGGGAGCGCTCTTAACTTGCAGGTTCAGGTCGCTTAGCTCAGTCGGTAGAGCACCACGCTCACATCGTGGGGGTCGCTGGTTCGAGTCCAGCAGCGACCATTCCAAAAAAACGGATGGAGCTTTCCCTTGAGCCGCAACGGCTTTCCGGGTCTCAGGCCGGGAAAAGCGTTGCGGCTCTTGGTTCTTCGCCCTTCTAGCGGACCTGCGGGGCCGATGGCAAGGGGGAAGCTTCTCCCCCTACTGCTCCGGGGGAAAGGCGGGCTTTCCCGCCCACCTACCCAACGTTCGCCCACCAACCTGTGCGCGGTCGCCGCCCGATCCCGGGCCGTCGATCGAGGATGCGCGCCACCGCCTCATGGTCTCGCCCAGTCCACCCGAGTACGGTGGTGATGCAATCCATTCACTTCACATCACCGCACAGGAGCGGGTCATGAAGTTCTTGAAGCGAAACAAGTGGAGGATCAACCGGAGCGTGACGAAGGGCAGGAGCTCCGGTGCCAGATCATCTATAAGGGGCAGGACCCCTTCACGGGGCAGGACCGGTTCCTGCTCCGGGTCGGAAAGGACGCCAGCCGCCACATGATCGGCACCAAGTCGAAGGCGGAGGAGAAGCTGACGATCTTGAGGGCCGAGGTGATCGAGGGCACCTAGATCGACGCGACCCGAGCTGGGAAAGGCGATCGATCACCGTCGACTTGCCGGTTCCCGACATACCAGTGAGGAACACACTGGATGTGGGGCTCGGGGGGCGTCGCACCCGTCGGAGGACCTCATTCGTCCAGAGGGTTGACTCACATGGGTCCGTCCGGTTAATTCATCCATATGGTTGAACGACAGGACGAAGCTCGACTCACCGAGATCCTCAAGGCCACGAGCGATCCGACCCGACGCGCGCTCCTGACGATTCTTGCTCAGCAGGGTCGCACGCGGATCACGGACCTGGCCGCCTGCTTCGACATGAGCCTCAACGCGGTGTCGAAGCACATCAAGGTCCTCGAGAAGGCCGGGCTCGTCAGCCGTGAGACCGAGTGGCGGGAGCATCTGATCGACCTGCGGCTGGAACCGCTGACCGAAGTGCGCCGGTGGTTCGACCAGCTCAGGTCCATCTGGGAGCTTCGCCTCGACGCCCTGGACGACATCCTATCCGAGGAGACCGACGATGACCGAGACGCCGGATGACCTCACCCTGACCGTATCCCGTACGATCTCCGCCCCGCCCGAAGAAGTGTTCGAGGCGTGGCTCGACCCCGAGATGCTCACCCGCTTCATGACTCCGGGCGAGGACGTGACCGTGCCCTCCGCGACGGTCGACCCGGTGGAGGGTGGCGCGTTCGAGATCATCATGAAGGTGGGCGACAAGAAGATCCCACACTCGGGAGCCTACGAGACCATCGATCGCCACCGCCGCCTCGTCTTCACCTGGGAGAGCCCGCACTCCGTCGACGGGAGCACCGTCACGGTGGACTTCGCTCCCGCAGAGGGGGGCACCGAAGTCACGCTGACCCAGGTCAGCTTCTCCTCGAAGGACAGCCGCGACGGGCACGAAGAAGGATGGACCGGGATC
>JASFUL010000547.1:0-3797 GCA_050050315.1 Gemmatimonadota bacterium | reverse complement strand
ATGCACGTTCCATCGCCGTGCAGGGAGAACCCCGTGGTGGTCACCGAGCCCGTGCGTTCGGGGAGATTCGGTCGCGGAATCGAGGTCCACAACCTCCCCCTCGAGCGCTGCAGCTACGCCTGCGTCTACTGCGGGCACGTCCCCCGGGCGCACCACCGCATCCGACGTCGCTCGTTCCTTCCGGCCCACAGGCTCGTGCGTGCCGTGGAGGAGACCCTCCGCCGCTGTGATCGGGCGGGCGAGCGGGTGGACCACGTCGTCATCGCCCCCGACGGAGAGCCGACCCTGGACGTGAGCCTGGGCACCACGCTCCGTCTCCTCGGCTCTCTCGGCGTTCCCCTGGCGGTGGTCACGAATGGCTCCCTCCTGTGGCAGACGGACGTCCGTTCTGCCCTGTCGGAGGCCGACCTCGTCTCCGTCCGCATCGACGCCGTGGAGCCGGAGCGGTGGCGGCGGAGCAACCGCCCGGTCCGGCAACTCCGCCTCCCCACCATCCTGGAAGGGATGGCGGCGTTCGCGCGGGAGTTCGACGGCGAGCTCTGGACGGAGAGCACCCTGGTGGAAGGGATCAACGACGACCCGGCCGGGCTACGGATGCTCGCGCGCTTCGTCGGGAGCCTCGCGCCATCCCGGGCCTTCCTGTCGGTTCCGACCACGCCCCCGGCGCCCCGACACGTGCACGGCCCCTCCGACGCAGTGCTCGAGGGGGCGCGCCTGGCGTTCCAACGCCACGCGGTCGCGGTGGAGATGCCCGTCGCCGTCCACGCGGCGGCGGGCCCCGAGACACTCCTGCGCCCCACGGTCTTCGATCCATGAGGGCCGATCGTCCCTACGTGACCCCGCGGTCGCCTCCGGCCACGCAGACGACCTCGAGGACCCACGAGGCCCCGGCTCGCGGGGCCCCCCGTTCCCGGAGGAACACCCATGGCCGTCGAGTGCGCGACGTGTGACCTGTACGTCTGCCGCGTGGGCCGTGTCGACGCCGCTCCGGCCACCTGCCCCATGCGAGGGGCGTTTCCGGACTTCGACGCCCTCTACGCCTCCGAGGGCGTCCGCCGCCTCCACTATCACGCCACCCGCGTCGAGAGCCTGGGATACGGCCGCTGGCCCCGGGTCCGGGAGATCGTCGAGGTGTCCCGCCGGGTCGGATACGGTCGCCTCGGGGTCGCCCACTGTCCCGACACCCGGCACGAGGCCCGCCTCGCGGCGGCGCGTCTCGAGGCCGGTGGGCTGGAGGTGGTCCTCCCCCCGGGCGACCGGTGCGATCCCGTCGCGCAGGCGGAGCGGTTCGGGGACGCGTCCACCCAGCTCAACGTGGTCGTGGGCATGTGCGTCGGCCACGACGCCCTGTTCGTGCGCCACTCCGCGGCGCCCGTCACCTGTCTGCTGGTCCGCGACCTCCGCCTCCGTCACAACCCCGCGGCCGCCCTCTATACGCGCACCGGCTACCTGAAACCGGCCCTGTACGGACGCGCCTATCCGTGGGACGGGGAGGCCCCGGCGGGCTCGCCCCTCCTCCGGGAGGCGGACGACCCGACGCTGGACCGGCTGGCCCGGGAGGTCCGCGAGACGGGCCGACATCTCGAGCCCGCGCCCTGCCGCGTCGAGGAGGTCATGGCCTTCGCACGCCGGGGAGGAGCCACCCACCTAGGTCTGGTCTTCTGCAGCGGCTTCCGGGAGGAGGCGCGCCACCTGGCCGCCATCCTGGGAACGAACGGATTCCGCGTGTCCTCGGCCTGCTGCAAGACCGGCTCGGTGCCCAAGGAGCGGATCGGAATCGACGACGCGTGGAAGGTGAGGCCCGGGCGTCCGGAGATGCTGTGCAACCCGATGGCCCAGGCGGAGCTCCTGGAGCGGGAGCGGGTCGACCTCGTGCTTCTGATGGGCCAGTGCGTCGGGCACGATGCCTTGACCCTCACGCACCTGCGCACCCCGGCGGTGTTCGTCGTCGCGAAGGACCGCCTCCTGGCCCACAACACGGCGGCAGCTCTGTACGCGGAGGACGGCGCCCCATCGGGGTGGCGCGACGGAAGGCCGAGGTGAGTCGGAGGCACGTCGGGTAGCCTGGACGGGACCGTCGTCGACCCGTATTTCATCCAGTGTCCCACGACGGCCTCGTCCTCGTGAGCATTCGCCATGGATGCCTTCGTCGAGCACCTGAACGCCGTCCTCCCCGACAGCTATCGCGTCGAGGAGCAGGTCGGCGCGGGCGGCATGGCCACCGTGTACCGCGCTCTGGATGTGCGGCACGATCGCCACGTGGCCGTGAAGGTCCTGCGCCCCGAGCTCGCCGCCGTCGTCGGGGCCGACCGCTTCCTCACCGAGATCAGGGTCACCGCGGGCCTGCAACACCCCCACATCCTCCCGCTCCACGATTCGGGCGAGGCGGACGGGCTCCTCTACTACGTGATGCCGTTCGTCCCGGGCGAATCGCTGCGCGACCGCCTGGAGAGGGAGACCCAGCTGCCCGTCGAGGAAGCGCTCCGGATCACCCGGGAGGTGGCGGACGGGTTGGGGCACGCCCACGAGCTCGGAGTCATCCACAGGGACGTCAAGCCGGAGAACATCCTGCTGACCGGCGAGCACGCGCTCGTGGCCGACTTCGGAATCGCGCGGGCGGTCAGCGAAGCCGGGGGCTCCCGCATCACCGAGACCGGGATCACCCTGGGCACCCCGCCCTACATGAGCCCGGAGCAGGCCACGGCCGAGGCGAACGTCGACGCCCGCAGCGACCAGTACTCCCTGGCTTGCGTTCTGTACGAGATGCTGGTGGGAGAGCCGCCCTTCACCGGCCCCACGGCCCGGGCGGTGATGGCGAAGGTCCTGACCCAGCGGCCGCCCCCGGTCCGGGAGGCGCGAGAGCTGGTGGACGCCGGGGTCGACGCCACCATCCAGAAGGCCCTCGCCAAGCTCCCGGCGGACCGCTTCCCCACGGTCCGTGACTTCGCCGAGTCGCTGCGGGACCCGCCGGCTCTCCGTGCCACGCACGGGATTTCCCGTCCGGGTGACGGTGGGAGGCGATCTCGCTCCCCGAGCGAGATCGTGGCGTGGACGCTCGTGGCGATTCTCGCGGTAGCGGTTACGGCCCTGCTCCTCCGCGCGACCCGGCCCGGCGAGAGCGAGGGGGTCACCCGCATGGTCCTCGACCCTCGCCCCGCCGACGCAGTCGCGGTCGGGGCCCACCTGGTGCCCACCGAGCTCGGTGCGGAGGTGGACGTCCTCGCCATCTCGGCCGATGGCCGTCGGATCGCCTTCGTCGGTCGTGGAGCCGACGGCGAGACCCGAATCTACCTCCGCGAGCTGGGGGCGTACGAGGCCCGGGCGCTTCCGCAGACGGAGTCGAGCACGTCCCCCTTCTTCTCGCCGGACGGCGACTGGGTGGGCTTCTACAGCTGGCCGGACCGTCGGCTCAAGAGGCTCCCGGTCTCGGGCGGCACACCCCAGGTGATCTGCCAGTGCGAGCCCATCCTGTCCGCGGACTGGGGGCCCGACGGGACCGTGGTCATGGACAGCTGGGGAGTCGAGGGCCTGCGGGTGGTCCCCGCTTCGGGAGGAGTCCCGGAGGGGGTCGGCCCCCAGGAGACGATGGAGGCGGACGAGTACGCCCTGTCCCACCCCGACTTCCTCCCGGACGGTCGCCACGTCCTGGTGACGGCGTGGGGAGGGGGTGGATCCAATCGAAGGATCGCCGCCGTGGCCGTGGACGAGGGCGGGAGAACCACGCTCCTGGAGGAGGGGTGGACACCGCAATTCGCGTTGGATGGCCACCTCGTCTATCAGCGGGCCAACCAGCTCTG
>JASFUL010000546.1:0-3800 GCA_050050315.1 Gemmatimonadota bacterium | reverse complement strand
CATCACGACCTCTGGGACTACGACCTGGCGACGCCTCCGGCCCTCGTCGAGGTGAGACGGGACGGCCGCGTCGTGCCGGCCGTCGTGGTGGCCACCAAGATGGGCTACCTCTTCGTGCTCCACCGGGAGACCGGCGCGCCGCTCTTCCCCGTGGAGGAGCGTCCGGTCCCCGCCAGCACGGTGCCCGGCGAGGTCGCCTGGCCGACCCAACCCGTTCCGGTCCTTCCTCGACCCCTCGCTCGCCAGGGGCTCGACCCGGACGACGTGTGGGGCCTCACACCCGTCGATCGGGGTGCGTGCCGTGCCCTCGTGGACAGCCTGCGGCACGACGGCATGTACGCGCCTCCGAGCGTGCGCGGAACCGTGGTCATGCCCGGCTTCCTCGGAGGAATGGAGTGGGGGGGCGTGGGATGGGACCCGGAGTCGCAGCTGGTCGTGACCAACGTCAACAACCTGGCCACCGTGGCCACGCTCATTCGGCGGGACTCCCTGGCTCGCGTCGAGCCGAGGCCGAACTCCACCCTCGCCTCGCAGGATCCCGCGGCCTTCGGGGTGCGGCGGGAAGTGCTCCTCTCTCCCCTGGGCCTGCCCTGCACCCCTCCCCCGTGGGGCACGCTCGCGGCCGTCGACCTGGCCACCGGCGCCGTCCGGTGGCAGGTCCCGCTGGGGACCGTGCGGGACCTGGCGAGGATCCCGACGCCAGGCGCCTGGGGCTCTCCGAACCTCGGCGGTCCGCTGGTCACCGGAGGCCTCGTCTTCATCGGGTCCACGATGGACCGACGCCTCCGGGCCTTCGACCTCGCGACGGGCGCGGAAGTGTGGAGCGACGCGCTCCCCGCCTCCGCCCAGGCGACGCCCATGACCTACCGCGCCTCCCCCGGCGGGCGCCAGTACATCGTCGTGGCCGCCGGCGGCCACGACGCCATGCGGTCGGCCCTCGGGGATCACGTCGTGGCCTACGCCCTCGGTGGCGAGCGGGCCTGGGCAACCCGGTCCGGAGGTGGATCGTGAGCGCGGCGCTGGTGACCGGCGCCACGGGGCTGCTCGGGAGGCACGTCGTCGACCGCCTGCTCGGGAGCAGGTGGGAGGTACGGGCGCTCGTGCGGAATCCCGCCCGGGCCGCCTGGCTCGAGTCACGGGGCGCGGTGCTGGTGCCCGGCGATCTCACGGACCCGGAGTCGATCCACGCGGCCGTGTCCGGGTGCGACGGCGTCATCCACGCGGCCGCTCGGGTGTCGGCCTCGGGAACCGAAGCCGAGTTCCACGCCGGAAACGTCGCCGGCACTCGGAACGTGCTCCGCGCGGCCGAACGCGCCGGGGCCCGCCTGGTCCACGTGTCCTCCACCGCGGTCTACGGGGAGTCCCGGTACCGCCACCGCCCCACCGTCGAGACGGACCCCCTGCCCCGGCTCCCCCGGTGGGACCGGTACGGGCGGTCCAAGCAGGAGGCCGAGCGCACCGTGATCGCCGCCCGGCAAGTCGGGCGCGTCCGGGCCGAGGTCGTCCGACCGACGGTCATGTACGGTCCCGGCGACCGGCAGCTCGCGCCCCGGGTGGGACCGCTCCTGTCGAAGGGGATCTTCCCCCTCGTCGGCGGGGGAGACGCGACGCTCACGATCGTCCACGCCAGCTCGGTGGCCGACGCCTGCGTGCGCGCCCTCGAGAGCGGGACGGCGGAGGGCGGCGTCTACAACATCGCCCAGGACTTCGACGTCAACGTCCGGGACTTCGTGCGCCTCGCGGGCGAGGGACTGGGGCGGCGCGTGCCCGCACCTCCGGTGCCCGTCGCCGCCGGACGGCTCGCATTCGCCGGCCTCCGGGTGGCGCTCCGCGCCGTCGGTCGCCGCGATCTGGCCGCACACGTTCGCGGCACCTTCCACATGCTCACCCGCGACAACCCGTTCTCCAGCGAGCGAGCCAGGGAGGAGCTCGGCTGGTGCCCGACGGTCCGGCCCGAAGTGGGGATCCCCGCCGCGTTCAGGAGCTGGTCGGACCGGCGGGGCGCGGGTCCGCGGCAGGGGAGCGTCCGATGACGACCCCCGTGATCGAGGTGCTCGGGCTCCCCGTTCGGGCACCGGTGACGGTGGCGACGAACCTCGGCCTGGCCGTGGAGGCCGTCTGGCTATACCGACGCATCCGCCCGTCGAGACCCGTCCACAGGTCCACCCGCCTGTGGGACGGATTCGTGCTGTGCGCCGGTCTGGCGGCGTTCGTGGGGGCCTCGGTGACGTTGGCGAACGCCGCGGTGGGCCTCCTGCTCCCCTTCCTGATCGAGGGGCGCGCCGCGCGCAGGGGGCGACCCGGCGCCGGACGCGTGGCGACCGGGCTGGCGATCCCCTTCGGAGCGGTGGTCCTGCAGCTTCTGAAGCCACGGTTCGGGCGATGGGTGTCCCACGTGGCCGTGGAGCACGTGCTCCTGTTCGTGGGCCTCCTCCTCGTCCAGAGCGGGGTGACCGCAGGCCGTGGCGCGTCGGATCCGGCGGGACCCGGCGAGCACGTCCGGCTTCTCCCCTCCGCGCGTCACCGGCCCGCCGCATACGGGCTGAGGGACGCGAGGGGGAGCTCGTGAGCGTCCAGGCCCTCCTGGCGCTCTTCGCGGGATGCCTCGCGGGAGGCGTCGCCCCCTGGGTCAACACGGAGATCCTGGTGGTGGGAACGGCGCTCTTCGTCGAGCCGCGGGAGCTGGCCCTGGTGCCGCTGGTCGCAGCCGCCGGGCAGATGCTGGGCAAGGCGAGCATCTACGGCCTCGTCCGCTGGGCGCCGGACCGCCTTCCGGCCCGCGCTCGCAGGGCCCTGGCCCGGAGTCGCCGCCTGGTCCCCACGCGCACCGCCGGCGTCACGGTCCTGCTCAGCGCCGGAATCGGCCTGCCCCCCTTCTACCTCGTGACCCTGGGAGCCGGCCTGGTCCACGTGCCCGCGCACGTGTTCGTCGGCCTGGGAGTCCTGGGCACGATCCTCCGGTACGCGATCCTGGCCGTCGGCGCCTACTTCGTGGGCGGCCCCCTCCCCCTGCCCTGACCCACCGAGGAGACCTCCCTTGACCATCCTGCGACGTATTCGTGACGTGACCCTGTTGGCCCTTCTCGCGGCCGCCGCTCCGACCGGCCTGACCTCCCAGGTCGTGGTCGAACCGCTGGCCGGCGTGGCGCCCGGGGACCGGTGGGGCTGCTCTCCCTGGCTCCACCCGGAAGACGAGGTGGTGGCGAGGATCCGCGCCGCCATGAGCCTCGCGGACCCGGACCGCGCCCTGGATACCCTTCGAGCGCTCGAGCCCGGAGTGCGGGCGGCGGCCGCGGCCGCGCCCCGGGATGCGCGCCTCCAGTTCCGCCTGGTCGCGCTCCTCGGGGCCCGGACGAACCTGGTCGAAGGACGGGCGGCCGTGAAGGTGGCCGACGAGCTCCACGACCGCACCGTCGCCCTGCTCGAGATCGAGCCACGGCACGCGGGGGCGCACCACATCCTGGGACGGCTCCACGCGGCGGCGATGCGGATGGGGCGGCTCGAGCGGTTCCTCGCCCGGACGCTGCTCGGCGCCGACCTCCTGGCCTCCGTGTCCTGGGAGGGAGCCCGCCGGCACCTGGAGCGGGCCGAGCGACAGGACCCGTGCGTGGACGCCCACCACTGGGAGCTCGCACGACTCTACCGGGAGCGGGGCCACCCCGCCCTGGCCCGCAGGGAGATCGAGCACCTGGTCGAGCTCGCGGCCGTCGGACAGGTGGAACGGGAGATCCTCGCCAGGACCCGGCTCCTCGACGAGGAGCTGTCTTCCGTCCAGGACCCCGGGAATCGACCGTGAGCGG
>JASFUL010000545.1:0-3822 GCA_050050315.1 Gemmatimonadota bacterium | reverse complement strand
CTCCGGCGAGGTCCCCCGTCTCGCCGGAGTGGTAGGCCCGCGGCCTTCGGTTCGGTCGCGCGCACCCCCTGAAGTTCAGTCCGACGGAGGCGATCCCCCGCCGGGCGAGCTCCCGGTGGAGAAGGAGGACGTAGGGACGTCGCGCGTGGCCCTCCAGACCGTGGAGGACGACCACGCGCGGGCTCCGGTCCGTCCGGCCCTCCGCGCCGACCTCCGGGGTAGGCTCCGAGGGGAAGTCGAGGACCAGCTCGTCGCCGTCCGGGGTCTCCCAGATCTCCCTGTGGAGCCCGAGGGAGGGCCGTGGGCGGAGGAACTTCCCGGCCAGGGTCTGGACGTGGGGATTTCGGGCCCATGGACGCGGCGTGAACGGCTCGGGTCGCCACGGGGGCAGGGGCGCCGGCGGGTGCCGGCCGCTGGTCGAGCTCGGCCCCGGCGTCACGGGTGAACGCGACCGGCCCGTCCCCGCGGCGCAAGGCGGGGGTGGGCCGGACGGCTCGTGGAGAGTGGGCTCGCGGGAGGCACGGCCATGAATCTAACCCCGGGCCCTTTCGCCCGGAGGCTGCCGCCGCGACGTTGGCCGCCGTGAGCCGTCCAGCCGCGCCCGATCCGCCGTCGCCGGGGCCTCTGGAGCCCGGAAAGGAACACCCCGGCCCGACCCCTCGGGGCGAGCCGTCGGTCTCCCCCTGGGCCGCCCTGGTGGTGGCGGTGGTGGCCATCTCGTGGGCGGGTCCGCTGGTCCGCCTGGCCGAGGCGCCGGCCCTCCCCATGGCCGCGTGGCGGATGGTCTTCTCCATGGCTCTGATCGCCGTGGTCCTCGCGTTTCGCGGCTCGGTCCTGGGCGGGGTCCGGCTTTCGCGCGAGGAGGTGGGGCTGGCCCTGTTCGCCGGGGTGCTCCTGGCCGGGCATTTCTGGAGCTGGATCGCGTCCATCCGCTACACGACCGTCGCCAGCTCCGCCGTCCTGGTCTCCCTGCAGCCGTTCATCATCGCCGTGCTCTCGGCCACTCTCCTCCGCGAGCGTCCCGATCGATGGCAGTGGGTGGCGATCGCCGTGGCCGTGGCCGGAGCGGTGGTGGTCGGGTGGGGCGACTTCTCCCTCGGCCCCCGGGCCCTCCTGGGTGACGCCCTGGCGTTCCTGGCGGCGTGGCTCGTGTCGGGCTACTACCTGGTCGGCCGGGTTCTGCGTCGCAGGCTCGACCTGTGGGCCTACGTGGCCGTGGTGTACGGCGTCGCCGCCGCGATCCTGATGGCCGCCGCCCTCCTGAGCCCCGGCGTCCCGGTCACGGGCTTCCCGGTCGGCGACTGGCTGGTGTTCCTGGCCCTGGCGGCGGGCCCGATGATGCTCGGCCATACGGGGGTCAACTACTCCATCCGCTACGTCCCGGCGTACGTGGCGAACCTCTTCATCCTCGGCGAGCCGGTGGGGGCCACGCTCATCGCGTGGCTCCTTCCGGCCATCCGGGAGGTGCCTCCCGTCCAAACCCTCTGGGGCGGCGTCCTCATCCTCGTGGGAATCGTGCTGGGGTCCGGTGCCGTGCAGCGCCTGCGGCCGGGCGGTGAGAGCCTATCGGCATCCCCTTCCGGCGAGGGCCCGGGGGACCGAGCGGATCGCTGAAACCCTCCTCGGCCAACGCCCGTAGGGTGTCGGGTCCGCTCGAGTGGAGGCTCAGACCGGAGACGAGCATGGGCTGGAAGGGATGGATGACGGCGGTGGCGTTCGCTCTCGTCGCGTGGCCGGGGTGTGTAGGCGCCCAGGAGTCGGCCGAGGACAGGATCTACGGCCGGGTGGTGACGGCCGCCGGAGACGTCTTCGAGGGCTTCATACGGTGGGACCGGAACGAAGCCAGCTGGGCGGATCTGCTGAACGGCGACAAGGAGATCCCTTGGCGCAACATCGAAGACGCCGAACGGTTGGGGGGGCGTACCGCGCGTGACCGGGAACGGAGCGTCGAGTTCCTCGGCGTCCGTATCTCGTGGGACGAGGACGACGACTACCCCTCGGAGGCCCAGTCCGGGATCCGCTTCGGACACGTCCGCACGCTGACCGTGCTGGACGACGACGCGGCGCTCCTCCTCCTGAAGAACGGGGAGGAGGTCGAGCTCTCCGGCGGCTCCACCGACATCGGGACGGGGGTCCGGGCCATCACGGTCGACGATCCGCAGCGCGGCGAGGTCGAGCTGCGCTGGCGGGACCTCGACGTGCTCGAGCTCCTGCCAGCCCCGCCGGGAGCGGTCCCCTCGCACGCCCGCCTGTACGGAACGGTACTGGACCGGTACGGGAACGAGTTCACGGGCTACATCGCGTGGGACTCCGACGAGATGTTCGACGACGAGATCCTGGACGGCGAGGAGGACGGCCACGACCGGGAGATCCCGTTCCGGAACATCGCCGCCATCGAGCGCTCGGGATACTCGGCCAGTCGGGTGACGCTGACCAACGGGGAGGAAATGCTCCTGCGCGGCTCGAACGACGTGGACGACGACAACCGGGGGATCCAGGTCGCCGACCCGGACCTCGGGCAGGTGCTGGTCGAATGGGAGGACTTCGAGTCCCTCAGGCTGCACCCCCCGGCCCACGCCGATCGCTACGACCGCTACGACGGGGGGAAGAGGCTGTACGGGACGGTCCTGACCGACCGGGGCGACGAGATCACGGGCTACATCCGCTGGGACAACGACGAGGAGTACACCTGGGAGATCCTCGACGGCGACGCCGGCGACTCCCAGTACGACATCGAGCTCGGCGAGATCGAGCGGATCGAGCGGCGCTCCTCCCGGAGCTCCGTGGTGACGCTGCGGGACGGTCGTCGTTTCGAGCTCGAGGACTCCAACGACGTCGACGACGGCAACAAGGGGATCTTCGTCGAGATCGACGACGGCTCCCTCGTCCTGGTCCCCTGGGACGAGTTCAGAGAGGTGGCGTTCGCCCGGTAGGACCCACGGGACCGGGTGCCGGTCCGGTCAGCGGAGGAGGTCCTCCTCGCCGGACCGGCGCCGATCCTCCTCGATCTGGTCGTCCAGGGTCCGGTCCACCGAGACGTCCCGCTGCCTGGCCGCCGTCTCGCCCGGCTGCCCCGACTCGGGTTCCCGTTCCGGCGCCGCCTCCTCGGAAACGACGCGCACCCTCTGCTCCGGCGGAGGCATGTCCACCCCCTCTTCGGCGAGGCGCGCCAGCAACAGGCGGATCGCCTCGCTCCTGACCTTGGCGAAGTCGGCCAGGGACTGATCCACCCACCCGTTCCACACGAGGACGACCCAGGAGTCGCCCACCTCGTCGACCCTGGACGTCGGTTCCGGCTCGTCGAGCACCCCCTGCATCGCGTGGAGCACCTCCCTTCCCAGCTCCATCGCCCGGGAGAGATCCTCGCCCGGGGCCACCGTCAGTCGGACCTCGAAGCGTCTCTTCGGATTGCGCGTGAAGTTGCGGACGACGGTGCGGAAGACCGTGGCGTTGGGGATCCGGACGTGGTTGCCGTCCAGGTCCAGGAGGATGGTCTCCCGGGAGGTGAGTCGGACGACCTTCCCCACGACGTCCTGGATCTCCACCGTGTCGTTGGGCGCGAAGGGCTGGCGGACGGACAGCAGGAGCCCCGCCAGGTAGTTCTCGACGATGTCCTTGAAGGCGAAGCCGAGAGCGATTCCGGCGACGCCCGCCGTGCCCACCACCGCGCCCACCAGGGTGGTGATGTCGAGGATCTCCACCGCGACCAGCACGCCGGCGAGGACCGTGAGCGTCCGGGCCAGCTGACGGAGGACGTTCTCGACGAAGGCGTTGGCCGTGAGGGCCGCGTAGGGCGCATCCATGCGCCCGATCCAGCGGGCG
>JASFUL010000544.1:0-3840 GCA_050050315.1 Gemmatimonadota bacterium | reverse complement strand
CGGGTCCTGGGGAGCAGCCGGATCAGGCCCCAGAGCGCCGCGGCCGCACCGGTGACGCACAGCGCTCCCCACCCCGTGCGGCCGTAGAGGAGGTAGCCCGTGCCGAAGAGGGCCAGGTACACGACCGCGCACCCCAGGAACCAGGCGCCGAAGGCGGGGGCGAGGGGATCCCGGGGGCCGGTCGGAGCCATCGACACGGCGCCGCGGACGGGGCCCCACCCGGGCCCGGGAGGACGGATGCGGTCGAAGAAGTCGGCCAGACGGCCCGGGTCCGTGGCGGGCGTGAGGAACGTGGCCGCCAGCCAGCCGACCGTGGTGATCGCGACCCCGCCCACGAGCTCCACGGCCGGATCGAGGTCGAGGGCGAACTGCGCCACCACCGCGACCGCGAACGACACGACCATGGCGGAGATCTCGCTCCAGGCGTTCACGCGCCACCAGTACCACCGCAGGATGAACACGAGGCCGGTGCCCGCGCCGATCTGTAGGAGGATCTGGAAGGCCTGGTACGCGTTCTGGAGCCAGAGCGCCACGATCGACGAGAGGACGATGAGGCCCACCGTCACGATCCGTCCCGTCCGGACGTAGTGTCGCTCGCCCCGGTCCGGCGCAAGGAAGCGCCGATAGACGTCGTCCACCACGTACGAAGCGCCCCAGTTGAGATGGGTGCTGATGGTGGACATGTACGCGGCCGCCAGCGACGCCACGACCATCCCCAGGAGCCCCGCCGGGAGGAAGACCAGCATGGCGGGGTAGCCCAGATCGTGCCCGAGGATCGACGGATCGAGGGCCGGAAACGCCCGCGCGAGCGCGTCGAGGTCCGGGTACACGACCAGCGAGGCCAGCGCCACCAGGATCCACGGCCAGGGGCGCAGGGCGTAGTGGGCCACGTTGAACCAGAGGGTCGCCGAGAGGGCCTCGTTCTCGTCCCGCGCCGCCAGCATCCGCTGGGCGATGTACCCACCTCCGCCCGGCTCGGCGCCCGGGTACCAGACGCTCCACCACTGGACCGCCAGCGGGATCACGAACGCCATCAGGGCGGTGCGGCCGTCCGAGAAGTCCGGAAGCAGGGAGAGGCGGCTCCCGACCTCGGGATGGGAGAGGAGCCCGTCCAGGCCGCCCACCGCGGGGTGGGCCAGCGCGAACCAGGCCGCGGCGACCGCCCCCGCCATCGACACCACGAAGAGGAGCAGGTCGGTCACGACCACGCCCCAGAGCCCCGACGTGGCGGAATAGAGGACCGTCACGGTTCCGGCGACGAGGACGACCTCGTACTTGCCGAGGCCGAGGAGCACCCCGCCGATCTTGATGGCCGCCAGGGTCACGGCCGCCATGATCATCACGTTGAAGAAGACGCCCAGGTAGACGGCGCGGAAGCCGCGGAGGAAGGCCGCGGGCCGGCCCGAGTAGCGGAGCTCGTAGAATCCGAGATCGGTGAGCACGCCCGAACGCCGCCAGAGGCGGGCGAAGAAGAAGACGGTGAGCATCCCCGTGAGCAGGAAGGCCCACCAGGCCCAGTTGGCCGACACGCCTCCGTTCCGCACGAGGTCGGTGACGAGATTCGGGGTGTCGGTGGAGAACGTGGTGGCCACCATGGAGGTCCCCAGGAGCCACCAGGGGAGCTTGCGGCCGGCCAGGAAGTACGACTCGGTGCCCTCGCCCGCCCGCCGCGCGAAGTAGAGCCCCACGGCGACCGTGACCAGGCCGTAGGCGGCCAGGACGACCCAGTCCAGGAGCTCCAGGCGCATCAGGACGCGCCCGTCGAGAGGTCGCGCCCGGGGGGTCCGCGCCGGGCCAGTCGGCGGACCACCTCGGGTCGATCCTCCGGCCAGGTGATGCCGAACCACGCCTCTCCGCACGGGAGCAGGCGAGCCCGGAGGCTGCCGGCCGTGAGCGCCGCGTCGAGCACCTCGGGCAGCTGGAGCTCCCCCCCGGCCTCCGGACCGGCGGCGAGGAAATCGCCGAACGCACCCTCCAGGACCGGCAGGACCGGAGGCCGGAAGCCCCACAGGTTCATGGAGACCCGAGCGTCCGGTTCGAACGGTCGCTCCTCTCCCCCCACCCGGCCGCGGATCACGCCCTCGGGGCCACGAAGGACGTCCGTGGCCTCCCGGATCCGGCGGAGGCGACCCGACGGGTCGATCTCGCACAGCGCCCGGCTGACGCCTCCGTGCTCGGAAAGCGTCGCATCCAGCCGGTAGCCCACGACCGCGGCGTCCTCCGCGGACGCGTCGGGATCCTCCGTTCCGACCCCCGGGCCCCCGCTCGGCGCGGCGGCGTGGGGCCCACCCACGATCCACTCCGCCAGGCACGTCCAGGCGGCCGCGCCGTAGTGGTCGTCGGCGTTGGCCACCGCGAACGCTCCCCGGAGCTCGCCTCCGGCCGCCAGGACGGCGTGGGTGGTCCCCCACGGCTTCGCCCGACCCGCCGGCGGCGACATCCCCGGCGGCATCGGCGAGTCGGCCGACTGGTGGACCAGCGTCGCGGGAAGCCCGCCGGCGCCGGTGCGCTCGAGGTGGTCGGCGACCCGATCGGCGATCTCCGGCCTGACGACCACCACCGCGCGGCCGAAGCCGGCACGGGCGGCGTCGGCCAGCGTGTAGTCGAGGATCGCCGCTCCGTCCGGTCCCACCGGATCGAGCTGCTTGAGGGCGCCGTACCGGGTCCCCAGACCCGCGGCGAGAAGGACGACGGTGGGCGCCGGAGAAGTCATGGCACCTGTCCTACCAGCCCGACGCTCCCGGGGCAAGTCCCCTTGCCCGCGCTCGACGCGTGGGGGATGTTGGCCCCCGGGTGCGGTCGCGCGGCCGTCACCCGCTCGGACCGGCGGAGGCCCTCCGCGCGGCCGCCGGTCGGACCGCGAAGAGACGCACGAGGAGATCGCCATGTCCCCACGCCACCGCTGCCATCGTCGCCCCCTCGTCCTCGCCGTCGCCCTGCCGGCGGCCGCCCTCCTCGCCACCGCGTGCGGCGACTCGGGCCAGGCCAGCCCCGGAGGCGAAGCGTCCTCCGGGACGCCGGCCGGCCGGATGGAGATCACCGGCGGCTTCGAGACCCCCGAGTCGGTGCTCCACGATCCGGTGGACGACGTCTATCTCGTGAGCAACGTCTCGGGTGCGCCGCTCGAGGTCGACGGCAACGGGTTCATCAGCCGGGTGAGTCCCGAGGGCGACGTGATGGATCTCCGCTGGATCGACGGGGCCGACGAGGCGGTCACGCTCAACGCGCCGAAGGGGATGGCCATCCTGGGGGACACGCTCTACGTCGCCGACATCGACTGCGTGCGCATGTTCGTCCGGCCCAGCGGAGAGCCGGCGGGGCAGATCTGCTTCCCCGACGCGAGCTTCCTCAACGACGTGGCCGTCGACCCGAACAACACGCTCTACGTCACGGACTCCGGGCTGGACGCGGCGTTCGAGGGGACGGGGACCGACGCGGTCTACCGCTTCAGCCCCGACGGCCGCCGGGCTCCGCTCCTCCAGGGATCCAGCCTCGGCCGTCCGAACGGCATCGCCTTCGGATCGAGAGGGGGATTCGTCGCCACGTTCGGCTCGGGCGAGATCTACCAGATCGCCCCCGACGGCTCGCGGAACACCGTGCTGCCCGCGTCGGACCGACAGCTCGACGGCATCGTCTTCACTCGCGACGGCGGCTTTCTCTTCTCGAGCTGGGGCAACCAGGCGGTCTACCAGGTGACGGCCGAGGGACAGGTCTCGCCCGTCGTGGAGGGGGTGGCGGCGCCCGCCGACATCGGGTACGACGCCACGCGCAACCGCGTGCTGATCCCGCTGTTCAACGACGACCGGATCGTGGTGCAGGAGCTGGGCGCGGCCGCGGATA
>JASFUL010000543.1:0-3853 GCA_050050315.1 Gemmatimonadota bacterium | reverse complement strand
CGCCACTCATCTCCCTCACGGCCCGTTCGGGTCCCGATCTCGCCCGTCCAGCGCATCGCGCTTCGGTCCGCCCCCCGCCTCTGGACAGAATCCAGGGCGGACGGAGGCGGCGCCTGGCGCGGCCTCCGGGGCCGGCCCGTCCGCGGACCGGTCCCGAGACCCGAGGCCGAGGACGAGGGGGGGAGATGTCGGTACTGCTGCAGGACGTTCGGTTCGCGCTCCGGTCACTGAGGAGCTACTGGGTCGTGACGACGGTGGCCATCGTGTCGCTGTCGCTGGCCATCGGCGGCAACGCCGCGGTGTTCAGCATGGTGGACGCCTTCATCTTCCGGCCGCCGCCGTTTCCAGAGCCCGAGCGCGTGGTGCTGTTCGGCGAGGCGCGGACGGACCAGCCGAGCGGCAGCCCGAGCTTCACCACGTCGCTCCCCACGTGGGCCGACCTGAAGGAGCGGAGCCGCACCGTCGAGGAGTGGGCGGCGCTCCAGTTCGGCAACGCCAGCGTCCGGGGCCCCGAGCGGTCGGAGGCCGTGACCGCCAACCGGGTGACGCCCTCCTTCTTCGACGTGGTGCGCGCCCGGGTGCTGCGGGGGCGCACCTTCCTGCCCGCGGAGGGCGTGGAGGGCGGCCCGGGAGTGGTCGTCATCAGCCACCCGTACTGGGTCGAGCGCTGGGGCGAAGGCGAGGATCCCCTGGGGGACGTGCTCGTGGTGGACGGCGAGCCCCGGGAGGTGGTGGGGGTGCTCCCGCCGGACTTCGGCTTCCTGGGGCCGCCCTCCGACGTGTGGCTGCCCCTGACCCGGAACCCGCTGGAGGCCGACCGGACACGGCGGAACGTCTTCACCGTCGGCCGCATGGCGCCCTCGGCGAACATGGAGCAGATCCGCTCGGAGATGAGTTCCCTCGCGGCGCAGCTCGCGGACGAGCACCCCGAGGCGCTGCGGAACCGCACCGTCGACGCCTACAACCTGCGCGACGACCTCCCCACGGCGCAGACCCGCATCCTGTTCGGCCTCCTCCAGGGGTCGGTCGTCGTCGTCCTCCTGATCGCCTGCGTCAACATCACCAACCTCCTGCTGGCCCGGAGCCGGGAGCGCGGTCGAGAGATGGCGCTGCGCACCGTCCTCGGCGCGGGGCGGGGGCGCATCGCGCGGCAGCTCGTCACCGAGAGCGGAGTGCTGGTGGGGGTCTCGGCGCTGATCGGGCTCGGTCTCGGCTCGGTGGGGATCGAAGCCATCTCCCGCGCCTTCGCGGGTCTCCTGCCGCCGAACTTCGAGCCCGCCCTGGACCATCGGGTCCTCCTCTTCACCGTCGGGGTGGCGGTCCTCGCCGGGATCTCCTTCGGGCTCCTCCCGGTGGCCCAGGCCTTCCGCACCGACCACGCCTCGGCGCTGAGGGACGGGGGCGCCCGGGGGGGCTCCGGCCGGAGCCGAAAGGCCCTGAGTCGGGCGCTCGTGGTGTGCGAGATCGCGCTCTCCTTCGTGGCGCTGGGGGGCGGCAGCATGCTCGTCCGGAGCTTCGTGGAGCTCCGGGCGGGCGACCCCGGCTTCGACGGCTCGGCGCTCCTCACGGCCTCCGTCCAGATTCCGGGAGCCCGGTACGAGGAGGGCGAGGAGAGGCGGGTCCTGGCGCGCCGGCTCCTCGAGAGCATCGGGAGGGTGCCGGGCGTCCACGCGGCCGCGCTCGCCAGCGCCATCCCCCAGAGCCCCCAGGCCCCGAGCGATACGTTCCGGGTGTCGGGCGAGGCGGTGGAGGCCGGCGTCCCGGCGCCGCGGGCGGTGGTCGTGCGGACCTCGCCCGGCTACGCGTCGACCCTCGGGATCGAGGTGCTGCGGGGGCGCTTCTTCACCGATGCCGACGGACCGGACGACGCCCGGGTCGCCGTGGTCGACCAGGCGCTCGCCCGGGCGCGGTTCGGGAACGAGAGCCCCCTGGGCCGGCAGGTGCGGGTGGCGGGCGAGGCCCGGGAGATCGTGGGCGTGGTGGAGGACGTGGTCCAGCAGATCATCCAGGTGGGGCCTGCCGCCACGTCCGAGACGATCTACCTGCCCCGCGAGCAGGACCCGCAGCCGGCCTCGCTGCTGATGGTCCGAACCCAGGGCGACCCCGCCGGCGTGGCCGAGCCGCTGCGGCAGGCCCTGCGGGACGTGGATCGGGACGTGGCGCTGGCGAACGTGCTCACCATGGAGGAGTACGTCGACCAGTTCTTCGTCGGGGTCAACGTGTTCAACCTCATCCTCGGGGGGTTCGGGATCATGGCCCTCCTGATGGCGTCGCTCGGGACCTACGGCGTGCTGGCCTACACGGTCGGACAGCGCAGGCGGGAGATCGGCATCCGGATGGCCGTCGGCGCCGAGCCCCGCGGGGTGGTGCTGATGATCGCGAGGGGGGGCATCGTGATGGGCGCGGTCGGCCTGGCTCTCGGCGTGCTCATGACCCTTCCCCTGGTCGGCCTGCTCCGCTCGCTGCTCCAGAACCTCTCCACGGTGAGGCCGGCCACCCTCGGGTCGATCGCGGCCGTGCTGTTCGCCGTGACGGTCGCCGCGAGCCTGCTCCCGGCCCGGAGGGCGTCGGCGGTGGACCCCGTGCGCACCCTCAAGGGGGAGTGACGAGGGGGGCGTGGTCCCCGGGCCCACCGACGGCTATGGTCCTGGCATGACCCGCCCGACCCCCGCTTCCGCGCGCGTCCCCGGCCCGGCCTCCCGGCCGGGTCGGCCCGCGCCGCCCGATCCCGCCTCGGTGCGCGTGCACTCCCTGTCGGGGCGGGCCTTCTGGGCGATCTTCGGCCTCGCCTGGCTCGCCTACGGGGGGCTCGTCGTCAGCGTCATGCTCGCCGAGGGCGGCTCCCTGACACACGTGGTGTGGGTGACCGGCGGCAGCGTGTTGGCGTACGCGCTTCCCGCGGCCGTGATCGCCTGGCGCCGCCGGGACCTCATCCGGCCGGAGCTGTCGGTCCTCCGGACGATCGGGCTGCACGTCGTCGTCGGCCTCGTCTACGCGGCGGTCGCCGGAGCCGCCACCGTGGCCATCTACGGTTCGGACCCCCTCGCGGAAGGGAGCGGAGGGGCCAGCGTGTTCGTGACCCGGGTGCTGAGCGGTCTCTTCCTGTACGTCATCCTGGTCGGATACCTCGCGTGGGCCGTGTCCCTGGAGCGGATCGAGGAGAGCCGCGCCCTGGCCGCCCGGGAGGCCGTGCTGCGGGCCCGGGCCGAGGCCAAGGCCCTCCGGGCGCAGTTCAACCCGCACTTCGTGTTCAACACCCTCCATTCGCTGATGCTGCTGGTGCGCGCCGACCCCCCCGCGGCGGAGCAGGCCATCGAGGACGTGGCCGAGCTCATCCGGTACGCGTCGATCCTCCAGCGCCAGGAGATCGACGCCGTTCCGCTCGAGAAGGAGCTGGCGGTGGCGCGCCGCTACCTGGCGCTCGAGAAGCTGCGCCTGGCCGACCGGCTCCGCGTCGAGTGGGACGTGGAGGACGAGGCGCGGGGGCGGATGCTCCCTCCGTTCAGTCTGCAGACGTTGCTCGAGAACGCCATCAAGCACGGTCTCTCGCCCCGGCCCGAGGGCGGAAGCGTGCGGATCGAGGTGGCGCTGGAGGGGGAGGGGGAGGGGGACATGCTGGTGACCGTCCAGGACGACGGGGAGGGCGCCGATCCGGAGGAGGTGGCCGGAGCGGCGGGCCGGGGGCTCGACCTCGTGCGGCAGCGCCTGGTCAACCTGTACGGAGACCGGGGCGACCTGACCTGGAGCACCGGTCCCTCCGAGGGGTTCCGGGCCACGCTGAGGGTCCCGCCGGGAGGCAGGACGTGACCGGCGGCGGGCCCGGCGGTCTCGACACCGTGCGCACCCTGATCTG
>JASFUL010000542.1:0-3856 GCA_050050315.1 Gemmatimonadota bacterium | reverse complement strand
TCCTCCGCGCCCTGGAGAGCGGCGAGATCCAGCGGGTGGGCTCGGACGACACCCACCGGGTGGACGTGCGGGTCGTCGCCGCCACCAACCGCGACCTGGAGCGGGAGGTGGAGCGCGGCCGCTTTCGGGCGGATCTCTACCACCGGCTGGCCGCCTTCCCGTTGCGGGTGCCTCCCTTGCGGGAGCGAGAGGAAGACATTCCCCTCCTCGCCGCTCACTTCGCCGACGCCGCCCGACGGCGCCTGGGGCTGGGCCCGGTGCGCCTCTCCCCGGCCGTCCTGGAGAAGCTGTCGAAGGCCGACTGGCCGGGAAACGTCCGGGAGCTGGAGAACCTGATCGGCCGCGGCGTGCTCCGGGCGTCAGCGGGACGCGAGGCGGGCCAGCCCGTGTCCCTCGAGGTCGACCACCTGGACCTCAGCGCACCGGGAGGAGCGCCGGGGGACTCGCCGCCCGAGCCCGCGGGGCGGTCGGAGAGCGCGCCCCCTCCCCTGCGCCAGCGCGTGCGCGACTACGAGCGCCGGATCGTGGCCGACGCCCTGGAGCGCCACGGGGGGAGCTGGGCCGCCGCTGCCCGCGAGCTGGGGCTGCACCGCAGCAACCTCTTCCACCTGGCGCGGCGGCTGGGGCTGCGGGGCTGACCGTCTCGGGCTCGCCTCAACAGCTCATGCGCCAGGACAGCACGTCAGGGCCCCAGAAGAGCAGCTCATGACGCAGAGCAACACGTCATGCACGCACGCGAGCCCGTGGCAGGCTCCGCGCGCCGATGCGAGCGGCCCTCCTCCCTTCCGGCCGGTCGGGTCAGAGGTCGGCGGCGTCCGGATCGTCCTCGGTGAGGACGTCCGAGCCGGGCTCGAACCTGAGGATCAGGGTGGTGCCGTCCGAGCCGGGCCGCCGGTGGACCACGTAGAGCCGATCGTACTCGTCCTCCGAGATCGGTGAGCCCGGGTCGCCTCCGAGCAGGCCGGCCAGCTCGGGGGTCGTGTTGCTGTGCCCCACCACGAGGTACCGACCGGGAGACGAGAGGAGCGCGTCGGCCAGCTCCGGCAGCCCGTCGGTGTCGTAGAGAGCGACCTCGAGACCCAGCTCGCGGGCCAGGGGGGCCGCCGTGTCCCGCGTCCGCCGGAAGTCCGAGCTGTAGATCCCGTCGACGCCGGCGTCCCTGAGCATCCGGGCGAGGGTCTCGGCCCGGGCCTGCCCCACCTCGGTCAGGGGAGACTCGTCGGTCTGGTCCACCTTCTCGGCGTGGCGGACCAGGAGGAAGACGGACTCCGGCCCGGACGGGGGAGGCTCGGCGGGGGCGGCACAGCCGAGAGAGGCCAACGCGAGGACGACGACGGCGGAGAGCCGGACAGGCATGGATCACCTCCTCCTGGACGAAGTGCGGGCTGCGACGCGGGTACACTACGTCCGGCGTCCGACGCCGGTCAACGATCCGTCCGGACCGACGGCGAACCACGGAGGGAGGACGCGGTGAGACACAGGCGAGCGACGATCGGCCTGCTGGCGGCCCTGGGGCTGGCCGCGGCGACACCGACGGTGGCCCGGGAGCCCCTGCGGGTGGACCGGGGGGCGACGGGCACCTGGCAGAGGCTCCTCGAGCTGACGACCACGGCCTCCCTTCTCCACACCACCGCGCACCCCGACGACGAGCACGGCGGCGTGCTGACCCGGCTCGGCCGGGGCGAGGGGGCCCGGGTGGCCCTGGTCTCTCTCACCCGCGGCGAGTCCGGGGACAACGCCATCGGCCCCGAGCTGTTCGACGCCCTGGGCCTCATCCGCACCGAGGAGCTGCGCATCGCCGCCGAGCACTACGGGCTCGACGAGCTCTACTTCGCCACCCTCACCGACTACGGCTACTCCAAGCGCCTCGACGAGGCCCTGGGCAAGTGGGGGAAGGAGGCCGTCCTCCGCGACCTGGTGCGGGTCATCCGCACGACGCGTCCACTGGTCGTCGTCTCGCGGTTCCAGGGCACCGAGCGCGACGGCCACGGCCACCACCAGGCGGTGGGTCTCGTCTCGCGGGAGGCCTTCGAGCGGGCCGGGGACCCCGAGGCCTTCCCCGACCAGATCGAGGCGGGCCTGCGGCCGTGGCAGCCGCTGAAGCTCTACGTCGGGGGCGTGCGCGAGGACGAGGACTGGACGCTGCGGACGAACTCCGGGCAGTACAGCCCCTGGCTCGGCAGCTCCTACCAGGACCTGTCCAACCTCGGGCTCAGCTACCAGCGGTCCCAGATGGCCGGGCGCCGGCGGCACAGCGCCGGCGACGTGTTCAGCTACTACGAGCGGGTGCAGAGCCTCGTCGAGGCCCCGGAGAAGGAGGAGAGCTTCTTCGACGGGATCGACACGAGCCTCCCCGGCCTCTTCTCCGCCCTGGGTCTTCCGGAGCCGGAAGGGGCGCGGGAGGCCCTCGCCGCCATCGAGGCGGAGGTGGACGCCGCTCTCGCGGCCTACGCCCTCTCCAGTCCCGAAGCCGCGGTCCCGGCTCTCGCCCGAGGGCTGGCCGCCACGCGGACGGCCATGGAGAGCCTGGCCGACCACCCCGAGGTCGTCTTCGTCCTCGCCCGCAAGGAGCTCCAGCTCCAGGACGCCATCCACACCGCCCTGGGCCTCACCTTCACCGCCGGGGCCCGCCCCGCCGACTTCGAGGACCCCACCGGGCGCTTCGCCTTCTGGATGCCGCCTCCGACCCTGGAGCCGGTCACTCCCGGCCAGTCCCTCGCCGTGCGCGCCCGCCTCGTGAACCCCACCGGGGTCGACATCGTCCTGGACGAGATCGCTCTCGAGGCCGGCCCCGGCTGGTCGACGGAGCCGCGGGGGGAGGCTCCCTCCCCCACCCTCGGACGCAACGAGGGCGCCACGCAGGACTTCTCGGTCACCCTCGCCGAGGACGCGCCTCTCAGCCGTCCCTACTTCGAGCGGGAGTCGATCCAGCAGCCCGCCTACGATCTCCTCGACCCGGATCAGTTCGGCCGTCCGGCCCAGTCCCCCGCCGCGGTCGCCGTGGCCCGCTACCGGATCCAGGACGTCCCCGTGACCCTGCGTCGGGTGGTGACACGCCGCGAGGCCCGGCTTCCCTACGGGTACGAGGACCGGGAGCTCATGGTGGTCCCGGAGATCGGCGTCCGGGTGCAGCCCGCGAGCGCCATCGTGCCCCTGGGTGCCGAGGACAAGACGGTGGAGGTCGAGGTCGGGCTGGTGAACGGGTGGCACGGCGAGATCGAGGGTGAGCTGGCTCTCCGCCTGCCTGAGGGCTGGACAGGGGAGCCCGCGTCCCACGCCTTCCGCTTCGGCCAGGCCGGGGAGCGCGCCCGGTACGGCTTCACCGTGGCCATCCCCACCCTCGAGGACCGGGACTACGAGATCCGGGCCGTCGCCACCGCCCGGGGGAAGGAGTTCACCCAGGGCTACGACGTCATCGAGCACCGGGACCTGGAGACCCGCTACCTCTACCACCCGGCGGTGGCCACCGTCCGGGGCGTCGACGTGAAGGTCGTCCCGGGCCTGCGAGTCGGCTACGTGATGGGGGTGGGCGACCAGGTCCCCGCGGGCATCGAGCAGCTCGGCGCGGAGGTCACCCTCCTCGACGAGGCCGCCCTGGCCACCGGCGACCTGTCGGTCTTCGACGCCATCGTCACCGGGACCCGCGCCTACGCGGTGCGGGAGGACCTCCGGACCTACAACCAGCGCCTCCTGGACTTCGCCCACGACGGCGGGAACCTCGTCGTCCTCTACAACACCCAGGAGATGGTGCCCGACCGGCACGCCCCGTTCCCGGGCCAGCTCCCACGGGGCGCCGAGGAGGTCTCGGAGGAAGACTCTCCCGTCACGATCCTCGCCCCCGACCACCCGGTCCTGA
>JASFUL010000541.1:0-3866 GCA_050050315.1 Gemmatimonadota bacterium | reverse complement strand
GTCCTCGTCCTCGTCGGGCTGAAGCTCGTCGATCCGGAGGTTGTCTCCCGCGACGCGCCGGTAGTCGGACAGGAGGTCGCGCACGTCGCGGAGGGTGGTCTGGACCTCGGCGGGCAGCGCGTCGGAGACGAAGAGCTTGACCGTCACCAGGTCGTCCAGCTCCTCCAGCGTCTCCCGGGTGCCGTCGGAGAGGGTGTAGAGGTTGTCGGCCGTCAGGTCCAGGCGGCCGTGGATGTGCTGTCCCAGGAGGTTCAGGACGAGCACGACGGCGGCGGCTCCGGCCACCCCCAGCCGGAGGCGCCGGTAGGCCCCACGGCCGGGGCTCAGCCTCTGCCGGACCACGAGGAACCAGGCCAGCCCCACGAAGATCGCGGCCATGGAGACGAAGTAGAGCACGTCCCGGAGGTCGATGACGCCGCGGGCGACGCTCTGGAAGTGGGGGAGGACCGAGAGGCGGCTCACCATGGCGGCGAGGGACGGCGGGAGCGCCGAGAGGGTGTACCCCGTGCCGGCCAGCACGAACGCCACCGCCAGCAGCGCCCCCACGATGAACGCGGTGATCTGGTTCCGGGTCAGGGCCGACGAGAACAGCCCCACGGCCGTGAGCTGGGCGGCCAGGAGGGCGGCGCCCACGTACTGGGCCGTCACGGGTCCCAGGGACGCCCCGGCGACCCACGTGATCCCGAGCGCCATGGGCAGCGTGCCGGCGATGGCGATCAGGATGAACAGCCAGTTGCCCAGGAACTTGCCCCCGACGATCTGGACCTCGTCGACCGGCTGGGACAGGAGCCACTCCATCGTCCCCCGGCTCCGCTCCTCGGCCAGCGAGCGCATGGTCACGGCGGGGGCGAACACCACCAGGAGCCAGGGGAGCAGGCCGAAGAAGGTGCGGAGGTCGGCCGTGCCGGCCGCGTACAGGTTCCGGAAGGAGAGGAAGAAGGCCAGACCCAGGAAGGCCACCACCAGGATGTATGCCGTCGGGTGGTCGAAGAAGCTCCGGAGGTCGCGCCGGGCGACCCGCCACAGGCGGCTCATCGGTCCCCTCCCTCCGCCGTCAGCACCTGGAAGAGCCGCTCGAGGCTCTCGCGCTCCCTGTGGAGCTCCCAGAGGACCCAGCCTTCCTCGGTCGCGGCGCGGAAGAGCACGGGACGCAGGTCGTCGGTGCCGCCGGCCACGACGGTCGCCCGGACGCGCCCGTCCACCGGCTCGGTGGCCACGGAGGTCACGCCCGGCAGCGCCTCGAGTCGTTCGCCCACGCCCTCCCCCTCGGCCTCCATCACGTACCGCGCCCCACTCCCGCGCTCGGCCAGCAGCGTCTCGGCCGATCCGTCGGCCACGATGCGGCCCTGGTGGATGATGAGCAGCCGGTCGCAGGTGGCCTCCACCTCGGCCAGCACGTGGGTGGAGAGGATGACCGTGCGGTCGCGACCGAGGTCGCGCACCAGCTTCCGGATGCCGACCCGCTGGTTCGGGTCGAGCCCCTCGGTGGGCTCGTCCAGCACGAGGATCTCGGGCTCGTGGACGATGGCCGCGGCCAGCCCCACGCGCTGGCGGAAGCCCTTGGAGAGCTCGGAGACGGGACGGGTGAAGACCGGTCCGACCCCCGTCTTCTCCGCCGCCCGGGCGAGCGCGCGGGTCTGCCGGGCGCCCTGGATGTCCCGGAGCTGACACGCGTACGCGAGATACTCCGAGACCAGCATGTCGGCGTAGAGGGCGTTGGTCTCGGGCAGGTAGCCCACCCGGCGGCGGGCCGCCGGCGGGTCCTCGCCGATGGAGCGCCCGTCGAACCGCACCGCGCCCTCGTCCGGCTGCATGATCCCGGTGAGCACCTTCATGGTCGTGGACTTTCCCGCGCCGTTGGGTCCCAGGAACCCGACGACCTCGCCCGGGCTCACCTCGAACGAAACGTCGTCCACCGCCACCAGCTCACCGTAGCGCTTGGTCACCCCTTCCACTGCGATCACGGACCGACCTCCTCTCCCTGGACCGGGACGGATCCGCCCACCGGGGGGCCTGGACGCAGAGACGCCGCCTCGGCTGCGTGCCGACGCGGCGCTGGGGTCTCTCGACCTCGGTCCGAACGGGGCCCGAGGCCCGGCCGGCCGGAACGAAGAACGGGCGCAAAGCGCCCGAGGGCGGTCACGACCCGGTCTGCGAGTCGAAACCGGAAGGGATTCTAGAAGAGGTCGGCGGACGTGTCCAGGGGTCCTCCGTCCGGCACTCCGGCCACCGGCGTCCCGCACCCGACATCCTCGGCGCCCCTACGTGGGCTCGGTCCCCTCCACCGCCTCCAGCAGCTCCTCTGGCCCCAGCCCGTCCAGCCCGAGCGACTCCAGCGTGCGCTCGGCGCCCTGTCGGAGATCCCTGCCCAGCACGATGGACACGAGGGTGATGATGGCGTCCATGGCGGGGGTCTCGACGCCCACCACCCGGGCCAGGTCGGTGAGCAGGACGAGTCCATACCCCACGTCCTCGGTCAGGTAGCGGTGCTCCAGCGAGGTCTGCGCCTTGATCCCCCGGAAGCCCGGGGCCTCGCTGTACGCCGTGGCGTAGTTCTCAGCCGTCATGTATCCCTGGAGCCGGCCGATCGCCGGCTCCGGCAGGACGGGCGTTCCGAGCGCCTCCGCGATGGCCAGCCGCTCGGCGTCGACGGCCGCCATCAGACGTCCGACGCCGGGCGTCACGCCCTCCTCGTAGAACAGGAAGTCCTCCGGCGACTCGACGCGCGCCACGTTCAGCAGCGTGACGGCCGGGTGGATCACGTTGTTGCCGTTCTGCAGGAGCGTCTGGAGGACGTTCCGGGTGGTCCGGATGCCCGCGTACACGGCGCCGACGGCCCCGGCGGCCTCGTCCACCGATCGCGCCGGGAGGGACGCCAGGAAGATCCCGTCGTCCAGCTTGAGGAAGACGTGCACCCGGTTGGCTCCCTTCAGCCGACAGGCGTATGGAAGCGTCGAGGTTTCCGAGACCACCATCTCCGCGTCCCCCAGGTCGCGGCCCAGCTCTCTCTTGAAGACGATGGCGCCGCCGTTGGTGCCGGGGCAGACGACGACCTGCTGCCCGGGTTCCATGACTTCCCGGTACGTCCGGGCGAAGGGTCGGGTCGCGTACGAGGGCCCCACGACGTAGACGAGCTCGGCGCCTTCGACGGCCCGGCGGGCGTCGTGCCCGGCGTACGCCAGCCGCGCCCTCCCCCGGACGTCGCCCGTGGCCTCGATCACGCCCCCGGCCTCGCGGACGGCCCGGATCGTGTCCGGGAACCGCTCGAAGTCGAACAGCCGGACCTCATGGCCGTGCAGCGCGCAGTCGGCCGCCACGGCGCACCCGCCGTTCCCGGAGCCGAAGACGACGATCTTCATGTGTCCGTTCCTCCCGTGGAATCGGAAGCTCCCCCGGGGATGCTAACGGTCCACCGGGCGGCCGTCAGGGTCCGGTTCCCCGGGGCGACGCCGCCTGGATCGACGCCACCGGGGTGCGCGACGTGCCGGTCGCAGCGTACGAGACGTCCGCCGAGCGGCGGACGACGCGGGCGTACGTGGTGGATCGAGCTCCCCGGACGCGCGGCGCCGACTTGCCGTGCACGCGCCCGACGGCCCATCCTTCGACCCATGGAATTCCTCAACTTCCTGATCATCCTGTGGGCCGCGTGGCTGGTGTGGCGGCGGCCCGAGCGGGAACGGCTGGCCTTCGGACTGCTGCTGGTGAGCTTCGTCCTGATGGCGCTCCTCTTCCTCGTGGGCACGCACACCTCCTTCGTGCCCCGGGTGAACCTCTGATGGCGTTGTCCGAGGAGCGGCTGCGCGGGCTGCTCGCCTGGCTGGCGATCCTCCTGCTCGTCGTCCCCGTCGGCGGCGCCCTCTGGCTGG
>JASFUL010000540.1:0-3869 GCA_050050315.1 Gemmatimonadota bacterium | reverse complement strand
TCGATGTGGTGCGACAGAACGGCGGCGACCTGGATGGCCGTGGAGGCGTGTCCCGAGGGGAAGGAGGTCCCCTCGAAGCGGTCGAAGACGTACGGGCCGCGACCCTCCTCGGGCCGCCGACGCCCCACGAGGCCTCCGATGCCCTTCCGGGTGAGGGACGCGATCCAGTGGGAGAAGAGGAGCTGCTCGGCGGCCACCCGGACCCGGTCCCAGTCGAAGAGGGAGCCCGCGACGATCGCGGCGCCGTAGTAGGCGTTGGTGTTGCCCATGAGCGCCACGGGCTCCAGGGACTCGCCCACGTCCTCGACGCCCTGGCTCAGGTCGGAGGTCGGGTGCCGGCGGCGCACTTCGTCCCGGATCTCGTCGTCCAGGGCGAAGAGGATCCCCGCCGTCCCCAGGACTCCCGCGAACGTCCACGCGTCCGAGCCTCGCAGCCTGAACGGCGCGGCGGTGACGGCCCACGCGTCCGAGGCGAAGTCCCTGGGCAACCCCGCGAGGTGATCCCAGCCGCTCTTCGCCATGGGCTCTCGCTCCTGGGCCACCAGAGGGGGCGGCAGCACCAGGACCAGCCACGGCAGGAGCGACTGCGCCGCGTGCCGGCGCGATCGTAGGCGCACGCCCCCGACCCTACGGCACCCCGGGGCCCGTCACGACCCCACCGGCGGCATCCCGGCCAGGCCCGCCTCGGCCACGAGAACCAGGAGCGCCCGCTGGATGGCGAGGTACCCGTCCGCGTTCAGCCACCATTCGCCGGGAGCGTGGGCGTCGCCACCCCGCCCACCCCGGCCGAGGGTGACGGCCGGGATGCCGAGCGCGATGGGGATGTTGGAGTTGGTGGACGAGCGGGCGAGGTCCGGCTCGGCGTCGAAGCGGAGCGTGGCGGCCATGGCCCGCTGGATCAGGGGTGTGCCCGGGTCGAGGGCGCCCGACGGGCGGTCTCCGATCTTGTCGGCCGAGAGCTCCAACGGCGGTCCCTCCCGGCGCAGGCCGTTCTCCTCTTCCAGGCCCCGCTCCATGGCCGCGAGGAACGACGCCTCGATCTCCGCCAGGCGCTCCGGACTCACGGAGCGCATGTCGACCTCCATCCACGCCTCGAAGGGCACCGAGTTGACCGATGTCCCGCCCCCGATGCGGCCGACGTTGTACGACGTCCGCGGGCCCCGCCGGGTGAGCGTGTCAGCGACGTCCTGGAAGTAGCGGACCGCGCGGGCCAGGGCGTGGGCCGGGTTGGCCGTCCCGAAGGCGCCCCACGAGTGTCCGCCCGGCCCTTCGAAGGTGACCCGGTACCGGACCGAGCCCAGTCCCTGAGTCACCAGGCGCGACAGGCCGCCGCCGTCGATCTCGACCCACGCGTCGATCGGTCTTCCCGCGCCCCACTCGTCGTCCTCGCCGTAGGGGAACAGGTGCTTCATCCCCCGCAGGTCGCCGAGCCCCTCCTCGCCCACCGTGCCGACGAAGAGGAGGTCGTCGTCGGTCTCGACGCCGGCCTCCTCGAGGGCCTGCAGGACGGTGAGCACCACCACCAGGCCCCGCGTGTCGTCCCCCACACCCGGGGCGTAGAGCGTGTCCCCCCGCATGTGGACGGTGACGTCGGTACCCTCGGGGAACACCGTGTCGAGGTGACCGCCCAGCACCACCGTGCGCCCGCCGCTTCGTCCTCGGCGGAGCCCGATCACGTTCCCCTCGGCGTCGGTCCACACCGAGTCGGCGCCGGCCTCCCTCAGCAGCTCGGCGAAGCGCTCGCCGCGGACCTCTTCCATGAAGGGGGGCGCGGGGATCTCGGTCAGCTCGACGAGGGTCTCCATGCCCGCGCCGTCGAGGCGCTCCACCGCCTCCATCGCCCTCTGGACCGCGGGATGGTTCGCCAGGGTGCCGACCTCCTCTTCGTACCGTGGCTCGACCCGCTGGGCGAGCAGCCCGGCCGGGGCGGCCGGGAGGAGCGTCGGGACGAGCGCCACCAGGAGCGCTGCCCGCGCGCGTACGGCCGCCCGCCGTGAAGAGGAGCGCGACTCCGCGCCCGGGCTCACCCCCTGGCTCGGGACGTCGGGGGAGGTCCGGGAGGTGCGTACGGTGGCCGGCATGGTCGGGCGTGAGGTCGAGGGGTCGGCTGGGGCGGACGCGCGGTCGCCCACGTGTCCCGACGAGCTAGTCGCGGGGGCGGCCGAGGGCAAGGGGGCGGGCGCTCCGTCTTCAATCGGTCGCCGTCGAAGGCTATTTTTCATGGTTGTCCAATCGACGGACGGCACGGAGCCTCCAGCCGAAGCGCCACCATGCAGATCCGCAACATCGCCATCATCGCCCACGTCGACCACGGCAAGACCACGCTGGTCGACCAGATGCTCCGCCAGTCCGGCGTGTTCCGGGAGAACCAGGCCGTCCAGGAGCGGGTGATGGACTCCAACCCGCTCGAGCGGGAGCGCGGCATCACCATCCTCTCGAAGAACACGGCCGTCCGATGGCAGAGCCGCCAGGGCGACGTGAAGGTCAACATCGTCGACACGCCGGGGCACGCCGACTTCGGCGGCGAGGTCGAGCGGATCCTCCGCATGGTGGACGGCGTGCTCCTCCTCGTCGACGCGGCGGAGGGGCCCATGCCCCAGACGCGCTTCGTCACGCGCAAGGCCCTCGAGCTGGGTCTCCTGCCGGTGGTCGTCATCAACAAGGTGGACCGGACGGACGCCCGGGCCGAGGCGGTGCACGACGAGGTGCTCGAGCTCTTCATGGACCTGGAGGCGAACGACGCCCAGCTGGACGCGCCCTTCCTGTACGCGTCCGGTCGCGAGGGGTGGGCCACCCTCGACCCGTCGGCCCGGTCCGGCGACCTGGTGCCGCTCTTCGAGACGATCGTCGTGCACTTCCCGTCGCCCCGGGTCGACCCGGACGGGCCGTTCCAGATGCTCGTCTCGACGCTGGACTACTCGAGCTACGTGGGACGGATCGCCATCGGCCGCATCGAGCGCGGTCGGGTCTCGGTGGGGCAGATGGTGACGCTCCTCCCCTACGGCCAGCCGGGGATGGTGCCCGAGGAGCGTGCCGAGGAGGCCCGGGTCATGAAGCTCTACACCTTCCGCGGGCTGGAGCGCGAGGAGGTCGAGGCGGCCCGGGCCGGGGACATCGTGGCGCTGGCCGGACTCGAGGGGGTGGAGATCGGCAAGACGGTGACGGACCCGGGGCACAGGGAGCGGCTGAAGGGCATCGCCGTCGAGGAGCCCACCCTGAGCGTGGACTTCACGGTGAACGACTCGCCCTTCTCGGGGCGGGCGGGCAAGTACGTCACGACCCGCCAGGTGCGGGACCGGCTCATGAAGGAGCTGGAGCGGAACGTGGCACTCCGGGTGGAGGACACCGACCAGCCGGACGCCCTCACGGTGAGCGGGCGCGGCGAGCTCCACCTCACGATCCTGATGGAGCAGATGCGACGCGAGGGCTACGAGTTCCAGGTCGGCCGCCCCCGGGTCATCACCAAGCGCGGACAGGACGGCGACGTCCTCGAGCCCTTCGAGGAGGCGGTGGTCGAGGTGCCGGCCGACATGGTCGGCATCGTGATCGAGAAGCTCGGGGCCCGGAAGGGCGAGATGGTCGAGATGAAGGCCATGGACTCGGGGGCCACGCGGCTCCGCTTCCGGATCCCCGCCCGGGGCCTCTTCGGCTACCGCTCGGAGTTCCTGACCGACACCCGGGGCGAGGGCATCCTCCATCACAACTTCTCCGAGTACGCCCCTTGGGCCGGACACCTCGAGGGGCGCAAGCGGGGCGTGCTGGTCGCGGACCGGGAGGGGGAGGCGGTGGCCTACGCCCTCTTCAACCTGCAGGATCGAGGGACGATGTTCGTCGAGCCCGGCGACCCGGTCTACGCGGGGATGATCGTC
>JASFUL010000539.1:0-3879 GCA_050050315.1 Gemmatimonadota bacterium | reverse complement strand
AGGTGGTCGCGGATCTTCGCCACGCACGACGGGCAGTCCATGTCCGGGACGCGCAGGCGGACCGTCTCCGGCTCCTGCAACGTCACGCCCGCCCGTCCGCCCGGGCCGTCTTCACTCCCGGACATGGTCGAGCCCGTTCCTCACGAGGTCCGCGATGTGGTCGTCGTCCAAGCGGTAGTAGGCCATGCGTCCCACCCGGCGGTAGCGCACCAGCCGCAAGTCCCTCATCTGGCGCAGGTGGTGGCTCACGGCCGAGCCGCTCACACCCGCGACCGCCGCCAGGTCGCAGACGCACATCTCCCGGCCCGCCAGCGCCTCCAGCAGGCGGAGACGGGTGGGGCTGGCCAGCACCTGGAACGTCTCGGCGAGACGCTTCACGTCGACGTCGTCCGCCGCGTCGTCCAGCGCCACCAGGACGGTGTTCTCGTGGACCACATGGACCTCGCAGAGCGCGTCGTCGTTCATGGGTGCGACTCCCGGGATGAGAGGGTCCAGCGACTGGACGAACGTATGAACGATCGCTCAGCTATTCAAGGGCATTCCACACACACAACGGCGCCCGATGCGTACCTCTGGACCGAAGGCGTCCATGGATGTATTCTATTGTAGAATAACCGTGGAGATGAGCGTTTGAGGGATTGTATCTCTATGTAGGAGATCCCCTCCACTCTCTGTGCGGCAGGAGGAATCGCGACATGGCCGATACGTTCCTCGCCGAGTTCGAGATGTACGTGATGCTGGCGGTGTCCCGCCTCGGCGACGATGCCTACGGGGTCACGATCCGGCGCGAGATCGAAGACCGCACGGGGCGTCCGGTGTCCGTGGGCGCCCTCTACGCGACCCTCGCTCGACTGGGACGAAAGGGCTTCCTGGAGTTCGAGGAGTCGGACCCACGTCCCGTGCCCGGAGGCCGGTCCCGAAAGTACTGCCGCCCCACGGACGAGGGGCGAGCTGCCCTGTCCCACTCCGCCACCATGATGACGCGGATGATGGAAGGCCTCGAGATCGTGGCCGCAGACGGGGAAGGAGCATGAACCCCCACGGGGCGCCCGATCCCCACGGCGTCGAGCCGCCGGAACTGGCGAGGCGCGTCCTGGCAGCGCTGTGTCCACGGGGAGACCGACGGTTCGTCCTGTCCGACCTCGCCGAGGAGTTCGAGGCCAGGGCGGCGGGGGAAGGGCCGCGGCAGGCCCGGCGGTGGTACCGGGGGCAGGTCCTGCGGTCGGTCCTCCCGTGCGTTCGACGGCGTCTCGGCTCGTTCTTCCGCTCCCCGGGGGGCGGCGGCCTCGCGGACGTCGGCGCCGACGCGCGCTACGCTCTCGGGCGTCTCTTCGCCACTCCCGTGCAGACGCTGGTCACGGTGGTCTCGCTGGGCGTCGGCATCGGCCTCACGACCTCGGTCTTCGCGGTGGCCAACGCCTTCCTCTTCCGGGCACCCGGAGGGCTGACGAACACGGACGGGCTCGTGGCCCTCTACACGAGCGACGAGCGCGGCAGACCGTACCACGCCAGCTCCTACCCGGACGTCCAGGACGTGGCGGGCCTGAGCGGGGTCTTCGAGGACGTCGCGGCGATCCGTCCGGGCGTGGTCCAGTGGGACGGCGGAGGCGCCTCCCGGCGGGTCCTCGTCGAGATCGTCGACGGCAGCTTCTTCGACGTCCTCGGTGTCGCGCTTCCCCTCGGGAGATCCTTCGCTCCGGAGGAGACGATCCTGGGGCAGGCCGCCCCGGTGGCGGTCGTGTCCCACGACCTGTGGCAGGAGCTCTTCGACGGCGATCGGTCCGTCCTGGGGCGCACGGTGCGGCTGGACAACAGGGAGTTCACCATCATCGGCGTCGCGCCCGAGGGCCTGCTCGGCCGCATCATGCGTCTCGAGGTCGACGTCTGGGTCCCAGTCGGACTCCCAGGCGGGATCTACCACTCCACGCCGCGGGAGCTCGCTGACCGAGACGCCCGCGAGTACCTCGCGTGGGCCCGGCTGGTACCGGGGGTTCCACCCGAGCGGGCGCAATCGCGCCTCGACGGGCTGGCCGCACGGCTCCACGACGAACACCCCGACGCCTGGGTGGACGACCGGGGATCTTCACGTCGGCTCACACTTCTCACCGAGGAGGAGGCCAGGGTCCCCCCCGACGCCCGCGCCGCCATGGGGGCGGCCGCGGGGTTCCTCCTTGCCGGGGCGGCGCTGATCCTCCTCATCGCCTGTCTGAACGTGGCGGGCCTGTTCCTGGCCCGGGCCTTCGCACGGCGGCGCGAGATCGCGGTGCGGCTGTCGCTCGGCGCCGCACGGGGGAGGATCGTCCGCCTCCTGCTCGTGGAGGCCTCGGCCCCGGCGCTGGCGGGCGGGGCGCTGGGTGTCGGCCTCACCGCCGTGACGGCCCGTGCGCTGGGGGCCGTCCCCCTCCCCCTGGACGTGCCGTTGAGCTTCGACGTCGCAATCGACGGCGGTGTTCTCGGCTTCGCCTTCGCCACGGCCGTCGCGACCTGCCTGGCCTTCGGGCTCCTCCCCGCGCTGCGGGCGTCGCGGCCGGACCTGGTCGGCGCGTTGCGCGGCAACGACTCCGGGTCGCGTGGACGACGCCCGCGGACGCGCCAGGCGCTCGTCGCCCTCCAGGTGGCCGGCTCCATCGCACTCCTCGTGGGGGCGGCGCTCTGCCTGAGAAGCACGGGAGCCCTCGCCTCCGCCGACCCGGGGCTCGACCCGGCGGGCGTCGCCGTCGCCTCGTGGCAGCCGCGGGAAGGAACGGACGACGAGGAGGCCGTCCGGCTGGTGGTCCGGGACCTCACGGATCGCCTCCTGGCCAGCCCCGAGATCGACGAGGTGGCGGCCGCAGCCGTGGCCGAGCTGTCGCCGTGGGCCCGGCGGGCCACCGCGGAACTGCGCGTGGACGGTCGGGATGAGCCCGAGCGCACGGTCGTCGCCGGCAACGTCGTGAGCCCGGGATACTTCGAAATGTTGGACCTGGAGCCGCTGCGGGGCAGGACCTTCGGGGCGGCGGACGATGCCGCGGCTCCCCCCGTGGCGATCGTGAACGAGACGTTCGCACGCACGTTCTGGCCCGGCGAGGTCGCCCTGGGTCGACGATTCACCATCCTCGGACGTCGGTTCGCCGGAAGGCCCTACGACTACCGGCCCCGGGCCGTCGAAGTGATCGGGGTCCTCCCCGACGTGCGGGCCCTGCCGGGCCGGGACGAGGCCTTCTTCTGGACCTCGCTGCTCCAGGACCACAGCCCCGCGGCGGTCTTCCACGTTCGGAGCCCGGACGGACCGGCGGCCGCGGTGCCCGAGCTGCGCCGGATCGTCCAGCGCACCGGGGGCGTCTACCTGGTCCCCGCGCAGAGCTACGCACGGCTCGCCGAGGTCAACACGCTGGGCCCCCGTCTGGCCCTCCAGGCCTTCACCTGGAGCGGCGGGTTCGCGCTGCTTCTCGCCGTCATGGGAATCTACGGGGTGGTCTCGTTCTCCGTAGGCCAGCGGACCCGGGAGATGGCGGTTCGACAGGCGATCGGCGCCGGCGCCCGGCGGGTCCTGCGCTCGGTCGTCCTGGACGCGATGAAGCTGGCCCTCCTCGGGGCCGTCGTGGGCCTGGCGGTGGCGTTGCCCCTCGCGGCCCTGGCGAGGAGCTCCCTCTACGGCATCAGCCCGTTGGACCCCCCCGCACTGGTGGGTGCGGTGGCCGTGCTGCTCGCGTCGGCCCTCGCCGCGACGGTGATGCCGGCGCGACGCGCCGCCCACGTCGACCCGATGCGCATCCTGCGGGAGGAATGACGCCGTCCGGGGCCGGCCCCGGTTGCCCGTCGTCGCGGTCCCTCCCCATTCTCAGCGCCGACCCCCGCACAGACCCCCTCCCCCGGAGAAGAGCATGCGCCCGGGCAGCT
>JASFUL010000538.1:0-3883 GCA_050050315.1 Gemmatimonadota bacterium | reverse complement strand
GTCCCGCCCCGTGGATCGCTCCCGGGAGCTCAACCCGGCCCTGCAGAGCTTCGATGCCTGGGCACGGGCCAACGCGGACCGGATCGAGATCCAGGAGGGGGAGGGGTAGGCAGGAAGACCTCCAGCACCAGGTTCCGGATCCGACTCGAGCTGACGCGGTAGCGGTTGGCGAAGACGATCACCGCCAGGTCGTCGTCGGGCAGACGGAAGAAGTTGGCCACGAAGCCGGCCACCTGTCCGCCGTGGGCCACGTACGGGTGTCCCCCGACGTCGCCCACGCTCCACCCGAACCCGTAGCCGGTGCTCTCGCCGTCGGGGAGCACCGCCGGGGTCCACGTCAGCCGCTTCGACGCCTCGCTCAGCAACGCGTCGCCGTACAGCGCCTCGTCCCACCTGGCCATGTCGCGCACGGAAGAGACGAGGCCGCCGGCGCCCAGCGTAGAGGACGTCTGGGTCGCGTCGCGGTTCATGAGCTCACGGCCCATGCGGTCGACCCAGTACCCGGAGGCCCGGTGGGGGATGATGTCCTCCGGGTCGGCCATGCGGGTCTGGCCCATGCCCAGCGGCTCGAAGATCCGCTCCCGGAGCACTTCGCCCAGCGGACGTCCCTCGATCCGCTCCACGATGAGGCTGAGGAGGAAGTACCCGGTGTTGCTGTAGTACCAGCCGGTGCCCGGCTCGAAGTCCATGGGTCGCGAGTGGGCCACGCGGATGATCTCGTCGGGCGTGAAACGGAATCGGTACGCCTCGTACGTCTGGATCTCCTCGTAGTCCGGGATCCCCGACGTGTGCGTCAGGAGCTGACGGATCGTCACCCCCAGCCACTCGCTCGGCAGGTCGGCCAGGTAGTCGTGGATGGGGTCGTCGAGCTCCAGACGACCCTCCTGGCGCAGCAGCATCACGGCCGCCGAGACGAACTGCTTGCTGATCGAGCCGATCTCGAACACGGTGCTGTCGGTCACCGGCACACGGAGCTCGACGTCGGCCAGGCCGTAGGACCGCACGTGCAGGAGGCGACCGTGGGACGCGACGCCCACCAGCACACCGGGGATGACGCTCTCCTCCATCTCGGCGCGAATGCGCCGATCGAGCGCGTCCAGCTCGGCGGCACCGGGCTGCGCTACCTGCGCCGCCAGGGCGGTGGGAACCAGGGTCAGGGCGGCCAGCAGGGGCGCCGCGGCGCATGCTCGTGTCTTCACGGTCCTCCCTCCTCGTCGAGCCTCGTCAGGGTGCGGAGCAGGACGTCCGCGCCGGCGACCACGTCCTCGGGGGCGGTGCGCTCGAGGGGCGAGTGGCTGATCCCCCCCTCGCTCGGAACGAAGATCATCCCCACCGGCGCCAGGAGGGCGATGCTCTGGGCGTCGTGGCCGGCGCCGCTCGGCATCCGGAGCGTGGAGAGCCCGAGGCGGCCCGCCTCGTCCTCGATGACGTCCCGCAGACGGGGGTCGGTGGGGGCGGCGCGGCTGACGTAGAAACGCTCGAACGAGACGTCGGTCCCGGTCTCGGCCGCCGCGACGCGGCTCCGATCCCGGATGGTCTCGAACACGCGCTCGATCTTCCCCATGTCCAGGTCTCGCACCTCGACGCTGAACGTGACCCGGCCGGGGACCACATTGGGCGCCCCGGGCTCGACCGCGATGCGCCCCACGGTGGCCACCTGGCGCCCCGGCGTCTCCCGCGCCACCGCGTCGACGATCTCCACCATCCGGGCGGCCGCGACGAGGGCGTCCCGGCGCTGGTCCATGGGGGTCGTGCCCGCGTGGTTGGCGAATCCCTCCACCGTCGCCGTCCAGCGCTCGATGCCCACGATGCCCTCGACCACGCCGATGTCCACGTCCGCGCGCTCGAGGACGGCCCCCTGCTCGACGTGGAGCTCGAGGTACGACGCGAGGCTTCCGGCCGCCCGGCTCACCTCGCCGATCCGGTCCGGGTCGCCCCCCACCCGCCGGATGCCCTCGCCGATGGTGAAGCCGCTCGCCGTGGGAAGCTCCATCTCCGAGGGCTCCACCTCGCCCGAGACGGCCCGGCTGCCCGTCTTGCCGCCCTCCTCGTTCTCCCAGATCACGAACTCCAGGGGGTGGCGCGTGGCGTGGCCCGCGTCCCGGAGCGTGAGGGCGATCTCGAGCGCGGCCATGGAGCCCACGGGCCCGTCGTAGCGTCCCCCGTGGGGCACGGAGTCGATGTGGGAGCCCAGCATGAGGGGCGGTAGCCCGGGATCGCGCCCCTCCCGCCGACCGAGCAGGTTTCCCGCGGCGTCCACCGTGACCTCCAGCCCCGCCTCCTCCATGCGTCCGACGACCCACGCACGGGCCTCGAGGTCCGCGTCGCCGAACGCCACGCGGTGGGTGCCGCCGTCGGGCGTGCCGCCGAAGTGGGCCAGCCCGTTCAGCAGCCCGATGAGGCGGTCGGGATCCACCCGCAGGTCGGAAGGCGGCGGCGCCCCGCCCGGCGCCGGTCGCACGCTAGCCGTGGCCCTCCCCGTGCCACCACCCGGGAGCACGGGGGACCCGCCGGACCACGCCCCGACCCCCGTTCCCGGCAGCAGGCCCCCGGCCAGCACCGAGCCGACCAGGCCCGAGAAACGGCGACGGTCCAGCACGTCACGTGCCCGCGTGGGAGGAACCCGCACTCTCCTCGGTTCCGGGCGCCTCCTCCCAAGTGTACTCCCGGTCCCGCACCCAGCGCTCGAACCAGTCCAGCTCGACGTTGGCCTTGAAGAGCCGGTGCCGCAGCTCCTGCCAACCGTGACCTTCCCGGGGCGCCACGTACAGGTGTGTGGGGACCCCGTTGGAGCGGAGTCCCCGGAACATCTCCACCGACTGGGGCATGGGCACGCGGGCGTCGTTCTGGCCCACCAGGAAGATCGTGGGCGTCGTGACCCGGCTGACGTCGAGGATCGGCGAGTCCTCCAGGTACTGGTCGATCGGCGCGTCCTCCTCCCACGGGGTCCCACCGAACCAGGGAGTGCGGTAGATGCGGACGTCGCTCTGGGCGTACATCGAGATCCAGTTGGCGGCCCCGGCGCCGCTCGACGCGGCTCTGAACCGGTCCGTGTACGTGATGATCTTGTTCGTCATGTGCCCGCCGGCGCTCCACCCCATCTTCGCCATGCGGTCGCCGTCCACCAGGCCGCGCTCGATCAGGTAGTCCACGCCGGCCATGACGTCCCGGTGGGCTTCGTTGAAGTACTGGCCCACCATGTCGCGCATGAACGCGTCGCCGTAGCCCGTGCTGCCCCGGTAGTTGGGCTGGAGGACGAAGTACCCCATCGCCGTGAGCACCGGCGTGTAGTCGTGGCTGTTGCCGAAGGTGAACATGTCGCTCGACGCCGGGCCGCCGTGGGTCTGGACCACCAGCGGATAACGCTGGCCCTCCCGGTAGTCCAGCGGCCAGAAGAGCAGGGCCTCGACCTCGACCCCGTCCCGCCCTTCGTAGGTGACGACCTCCTGCCGGGGCAGCTGCCAGCGGGTCACGAGGGTATCGAACACCTCCGTCACCCGCTCCGGCGCGGTGCCGGACCCGTCGGTTCGGAGCAGCCAGACGTCGCCGGGGTTCTCCGGTCCGTCGATCGAGACGACGTGCCGCTCCAGCTCCGGCCGGTAGCTCCACGAGCGCAGCGCGTGGTCTCCCTCCGTCAACCGCTCGAGCGTCCGGGTCTCGACCTCCACACGGAAGAGCTCGCGCCGCACGCCCGTGCTGGCCCCGAAGTAGATGGAGCGTCCGTCGGCCGACCAGGTGGCCGCGGCCACCGCGTACGGCATGTCGGGCAGGAGCAGCCTCGGCTCGCCCCCCGCCGCCGGGACGAGGAAGAGGTTGTCGTTGTAGTAGAAGTCGAAGCCCTCGTTCGCACCGGAGGTGAACAGGACCGTTCGCCCGTCCGGCG
>JASFUL010000537.1:0-3896 GCA_050050315.1 Gemmatimonadota bacterium | reverse complement strand
CAGAACTTCGCCCGCACCCTCCAGTCGCGTCCCGGCAACGTGGCCACGCCTTCCCATCTCGCCGAGCAGGCGTCCGCCGTCGGGGGCGAGCTGGGCATGGCCGTGACGGTCCTCCGACCCGACCGGATGCGGGAAGAGAGGATGAACGCCATCCTGGCCGTCTCCCAGGGCTCCGCGCAGGAGCCCCGGCTGATCGTCATGGAGCACCGGGGTGGCTCGGGAGAGCGACCCCCGATCGTCCTCGTGGGCAAGGGGCTCACCTTCGACGCGGGTGGCATCAGCCTCAAGCCGCCGAAAGGCATGGAGGACATGAAGTTCGACATGTCGGGGGGAGCGGCCGTGATCGGGGCCATGCACGTGATCGCGGAGCTCGACCTCCCCCTCGACGTGGTCGGGATCATCCCCTCCTCCGAGAACCTGATCAGCGGAAAGGCGCTCAAGCCCGGGGACGTGATCCACACGCGCTCGGGCAAGACGGTGGAGGTCACCAACACCGACGCCGAGGGGAGGCTCATCCTGTCCGACGCCCTCGACTACGCCCGCGAGTACGAGCCGGAGGCCGTGGTGGATCTGGCGACGCTGACCGGCGCGGTCGTCATCGGTCTCGGACACCACGCCGCGGGGCTGATGGGCAACGACGAGGCGCTGGTGGAGGAGCTCAGGAGCGCGGGTGAGACGGCGGGCGAGCGCTGCTGGCCGCTCCCCCTGTGGCCCGAGTACCGCAAGCAGCTCCGCAGCGAGACGGCCGACCTGAACAACGTGGGCGGCCGTCCGGCCGGCACGATCACCGCCGCCTGCTTCCTGTCCGAGTTCGTCGGCGACACGCCGTGGGCCCACCTCGACATCGCCGGCACGGCGTACGGGACCGAGCCGCTCCCCTACCAGCGCAAGGGAGGCTACGGGTTCCCGGTCCGCCTGCTCGTGGAGTGGGTGAGGAGTCGCGCCGGGTGAGGATGGATCTCGTCGCGGCGGCGACCTTCATGGTCGCGGTCGCGCTCTCTCCCGCGGGCCTGGTGGCCCAGGAGCGGGAGGACACCCTGCCACCTCCGGACACGACCCTGGCGGAAGCGGAGCCGGACACGGCGGCCGCGGCCGACACCGTCCCGGTCATCCCCGACTCGCTCACCTACCACGAGCTTCCGGCCCTCGCCGAAGGCCGGCCGGCCGGCTTCCACACCGGCGTCTGGATCTGGGACCGCCCGGCGCTCAAGGCCACGCCGGCCTACACGCTTCTGGAGCTTCTGCAGCGGATCCCGGGGGTCGTGCCCCTCCGGGGCGGCGACTACGGCACCCCCGAGGCGGCGTCCGCCTTCGGCCAGGGAGGGGGCCGGCTCCGGGTGTTCTGGGACGGCTTCGAGATGCTCCCCCTGGACGGGTCGGTGGTCGACCTGGGCAGGGTCCCCCTGGGCGGGCTGGAGAGCGTGCGGGTGGAGCGGGGTATGGGGGAGGTGCGCGTCGAGCTCGAGAGTCTCCGGGTCGACGACCCACGGCCGATGTCGCTGGTGGAGGCCGGCACCGGCGACCTCGACACCAACCTCTTCCGCGGCACGTTCGTGCACCCCCGGGCGCTGCGAGGCAGCCTGGGCCTGGCGCTGGAACGTGTGGACACGCGAGGGACCGGTGGCGACGAGGAGGGGTCGCGGACGGGGGGATGGGTGCGCTACACGTGGCACCTCGGCGACCGCGGAGGCATCCGGGCCGAGTACCGCCGCGCCACCACCGAGTCCGTCCTCGACACGTTCCCGCCGGCGGTCACCCGATCGGACTGGACCGTCCGGGGCCGCTACGAGATCCGTGAAGGACTGGTGGCCGAGGCGTTCACCGGGGCGTCGAGCATCAGCCAGGGAGAGGAGGACGGCCTCACACCCATCGAAGGTCATCGCGCCCAGCACGGACTGCGGGCCTCGTGGAGTCGCGATCCTGTCTGGGCCCGGGGTGAGCTCCGGATCTTGTCGGGTCCGGACCTTCCCTCCACGGCGGCCGAGCTGAGGGGCGGCGCGTTCCTGGAGGAGGTGGGGGGGGTGGCCGGGCGGTGGAGCCACGAGTCCTGGGAGGGAGATGCAGCCGATCTGCTGGCCCTCCGGGCGTGGAGCCGGCCGGTGTGGGGCCTGTCGGCGTTCGTCTCGTGGGAATCGGGCCAGCGGGTCGCGAGGGTCTTTCCGGTCCGGGAGGTCGTGGAGGAGCCCGACGACACCGGAGACGGCACGGAAGATCCCGGGACCACCCCGGACGAGCCCGAGGAGCCGGCGGCGCCGACGCACCGGATCACGGACCGCACGGGCCTCCGGCTCGGGGGTCACTTCGCCCGGGGCCCCGTCTCGCTCTCGGCGGCGTGGCTGAGCCTGGAGGCCGACACCCTGCTTCCCTTCGGTCTCCACACCGACCGCGGAGCGCTGGTCCGACCCGGGGGCGAGTTCACCGGCTTCGAGCTGGAGGGTCGCATCGACCTCCCCCTGAGGGGCTTCTACCTGTACGGCGCGATGCAGCAGTGGGACACCGAGGCCCGCTACCTCCCCGAGCGGACGTACCAGGGGGGGCTGGCATTCCACGACGTCTTCCTGGAGTCGGAGAACTTCGAGCTGTGGGGCGAGCTGGGGGTCCAGGGCCGTGATCCGATGCTCGTACCCTTCGACTCGGGCCTCGGCGGAGAGGACGAGCCGCCGATCCTCCAGCGTGTCCCGTTCTACCAGAGCTGGAACGCGTTCATCGAAGCGCGCATCGTGAGCGTCCACATCCTCATCCGCTGGGACAACTTCACGATCCGCCAGAACAACCAGGACTTCCCCGGCCGCATCCAGCCGCCCACCCGCTCCACCTACGGGATCCGCTGGACGATGTGGAATTAGGGTCCGGGCGGTCCGTCAGGGGCCGCTGCGGCGGCATTCGCTGCGCGGGGCATCCCGCGGGAGCTTCGTTGCTCGGCGTCGCCGTAGCGGTGCTACGGCTCCTTCTCGCGCCTCGTCCCGCGGGCGCCCCACGCCGCTCGGTGCACGCCTCGGGCCCCGGACGGACCGCCCGGACCCCGGTGGGGGTGGCGCACTCGGGAGGGACGGCCGCGGGGCATCCCGCGGTGGCCCCCGCGGTCCCGGTGGGGTGATGCTGCCGGGGCTCGGGTCCGTGGCGGACGACCTTGAGGAGGATGCCGGGAGGGCGTTACCTTTTCAGGCTATCGCACCGCCAATCGAGCCCGGGCGCGCATGATCCGCAGCATGACGGGGTTCGGGGACGCCGAACGGCCGACGGCCGCGGGGCTCCTCCGGGCCGAGATCCGCACCGTGAACCACCGGTTTCTCAACACGAGCTACCGCACGCCGCCGGGGTTCGACCGCATGGAGCAGGAGTTCGCGGGCTGGATCCGGTCGTTCGTGTCCAGGGGCCACGTGACGCTCACGCTGACGCTCGACGCGGTCGAAGTCGGGGCATCGGAGCCCCTGCCGGAGCTCGACCTCGAGCGGGCCCGGGGGTGGGCCGGACTGCTCCGCCGGCTGAAGGACGAGCTCGACCTGGCGGGCGAGGTCGAGTTGGCCCAGGTCGCCCGCATGAGCGACGTGTTCCGCCGCCCGGATGCGAGGGAACGGGCGGAGGACGTCGACGAGGACGACGTGCGCACGGTCGTGGAGGAAGCGCTCCGCGCGGTGGTGGGTATGCGCGAAGCGGAGGGCGACCGGCTGCGGGCGGACATGGAGGGACGACTCGAGGGAATCTCCACGGCGCTGGGGGCGGTCGAGCGGCGGGCGCCCGAGCGCCTGACCCGTGAACGCGACCGACTGCGTGAGGCCGTGCGTGACCTCACGGAGAAGGAGGAGGTGGACGAGGACCGCCTGGCTCGGGAGATCGCCTACCTCGCGGAGAAGTGGGACATCAACGAGGAGATCGTCCGTTTCCACAGCCACGTG
>JASFUL010000536.1:0-3920 GCA_050050315.1 Gemmatimonadota bacterium | reverse complement strand
GCGTGTCCTTGTGGGCCGCCACCGGCTCGCCCCGGAGGTAGCTCTCCAGGTCCTGCGCCATCGACTCGGCGCTCCCGTACCGCCGGGTGGGTTCCTTGCGGAGCGCCTTCATCACGATGGCGTCCAGGTCGCCGGCCAGGGTGCGGGGGAGCCGGTGGGACGTGCTGCGCCGGTCGAAGGCGAGGTCGAGGGGCGAGCGGGTCGCCGTCGAGCCGTCCGGCCGGGTCTCGGTCCGGGGCCGGGTCGCCTTCACGCTCGGACGCTCGGGATCCTGGTCCAGCATGGCGCTGAGCACGGCCGAGACGGTCCCGTCGGCGGGGTCGTGGGGCGGGTGGCCGGTGAGGAGCCGGTAGAGGAGCACGCCGAGGGAATACACGTCGGACGCGGTGGTCAACGCCTCCCCGCGCAACTGTTCGGGGCTCGCGTACTCGGGGGTCAGGACCCGGCTCTCCTGACGCGTCACGGGCGCATCCACCCCCGCGAGGGCGGGATTGAGGAGCTTCGCGATGCCGAAGTCCAGGATCTTCACCCGCCCCTCGGCCGTCACGAGGATGTTCGACGGCTTCAGGTCGCGGTGCACCACGAGGTTGTGGTGGGCGTGCTCCACCCCCCTCGCCACCGCCACGAACAGCCGCACCCGCTCCCGCACCGAGAGCCTCATGCGGTCGCAGTAGAGGTCGAGGGGGAGCCCGCTGACGTGTTCCATCACCAGGTAGGTCCGCCCGTCCCCGGTGGTCCCCGCGTCGAGGAGCTTCACGATGTTGGGATGGTCGAGCGACGCCAGGATCTGGCGCTCCGCGACCACACGCGCCCTCAGGTCGGCGTCGTGGTCCGCCCGGATCACCTTGAGCGCCACACGCCGCCGGAACTGGCCGTCGCTGCGCTCGGCCAGGTACACGACTCCCATCCCCCCGCGGCCCAGCTCGTCCCGGATCAGGTAGGGGCCGATGCGGCCTTCCGACGCGCTCTCGGCTCCGGTGGGCACCGGAGCGTCCAGGACGGCGGCCGCCGCCGCCCGGGCCAGGCTTCCCTCGAGGACGCCCTCCGCCCGCTCGTGGGCGCGCAGGAGGGCTGCGACGTCTTCCCGGAGGGAGGGGTCCGAGCAGTGCTCGTCCAGGTATGCCGACCGGGCGTCGGGCTCCAGGTCGACGACGGCGTCGAAGAGCTCTTCGACCCGCTTGCGGCGTGAGGAATCCATCCGTGGGGTGTCGTGCGGTTTCAAGGGGCGGCGTCGGGCTCGCCGGGGTAGAGCACGCTGTACAGCCAGGCCCGCGCCTTCACCCAGTCGCGTCGCACGGTCCGTTCCGAGATATCCAGGGCGGCGGCGATCTCCGACTCCTCCATGCCGCCGAAGAAGCGACACTCCACGACCTTGCGCTGGCGCTCTTCCAGCCCGTCGAGGGCCGCGTCGAGGGCCAGGAGCTCCTCGGGGTCCAGCTCCACGGACGCGGAACCGTCGGTCAGCGTCGTGTGATGGAGGTCCCCTCCTCGCTTCTCCGCGCTGACCCGCCGGGCGTGGTCCACCAGCACCTGACGCATCGAGCGGGACGCGATGGCCAGGAAGTGGGCCCGGTCCCGGGCCTGGAGCGCCGCGCTTCCGATCAGGCGCATGTACGACTCGTGGACGAGCGCCGTGGCGCCGAGGGTGTGGCCCGGACGCTCGCGCTGGATGTGTCGGCGCGCGACGGCCCGCAGGTCGTCGTACACGAGGGGGACGATCCTCTCCATGGCGTCCTCCTCTCCTTCGCGCGCTGCGCGTAGGAGCTGCGTCACCGACGGAGCAGATCCGGAAGGAGTGGACATGCGTGGAGCTCCCTGGCGGGGCCATGGGAAGGGAGAGTGCGGACCCCAACGGACAACAGTATGCGGAAATGGTCGGACGCGGGACAAGGACCGCGCCCGCGTTCGTGTCCTCCGGCTCCGCCGTACTCCGCATCCCACCCGGGACGAGCGAAGGACGCGAGAACGGAGCGTATACACGTGAAGACCATCGAATCGCCGCCGAGACGCGGAAGACGTGGAACGAGGACCGGCACCGGGGTCGAGGCAGCACCCGCGCGAGGTCCCGCCGGTCGCCCCGTGACCCTCCACCGCGCGTGGGCCGTGAGCTGGATCCGCTTCGCGTCCGGCCACGGGCTGGCGGTGCGCACGCTCGGGGACGAGCTCCGGGCCCTCACGGTCACCCTGCTTCTGAGGTCCCCCGACGGGGTCGTTTCGGCCTGGAGCGACGCGGGGGAGGACCGGGGCCACCTGGAATCACTGGTCCCGGCGCGTCGGCTCGGCGCGGGTCCGGTCCACCTGTCCTGGAACGGCGGACGCCTCGTCACGGTGCGGGCGCCGAACGCACGGCTCGCGTGGACCCTTCGCCTCCGGAGCTCCCGTCTGACCCGGCTCCTCAACCGACGGCTCCCGGCCGCCGACCGGGAAACGTACCTCCAGCGACCGGATCTCGCGGCCGTGCGCTCCGTGGCAGACGCGGCGCTGGGCTCCGTGGGCTCGACGGCTCGCTCGCTCCACCTCGTCGGGGAGTCCCGGGCCGTCCTGGACGGGATCGAGCTCGGGGCGGCGCGGCCGGCCCCGGGGGTCCGACGGGCGCTGGGGTCGCGGGTGTCCGGGGTTCTGGTGACCGGCCTGGTCGAGTCGGCCTGAACGAGCCCGAGCCCGGTGGGCGGTCACCGACCCGCGCCCGGGGGGGACCCACCTCGGGCCTCGGGGAGAGGACCCAGTGTGCAACGCGTTCCATCGTCCGTCACGATGAAACGTTCCGGATGTTTCATGCAACATCCAGAGGCGTTTCATCCACTAATGTGAAAATAGCGCAACTAACTGTGATAAAACGTTTTATGTCGTGTTTCATCATCCCGCACGTCAGGGTATGTTTCATGCGCCCCGTTTCCTCCCGACCACTCCAGTCCACCTCAGGAGGAGATACGCTCATGAAACTCCGACTTCGCAACCTCGCCATGATCACCGCCGCCGTCTCGGTCGCGGCCTGCGGTGACACCCCGACCCCCACGGCGACCACCGTTCCCGAGGCGCTGCAGGCGCAGCGCGGCGCGGACCAGGCGGAAAGGCGCACGTACGAGGTCACCGTCACCAACGACATCGCGGAGGGTCAGTGGCTGACGCCGCCGCTCGTGGTGCTGCACCAGCGGGCCGAAGACGTCTTCACCGTGGGCAAGAAGGCCAGCTTCGAGGTCAAGGAGATCGCGGAGAACGGCAATCTGGGTCCGATGCTCGAGCTCCTGGGCGCCAGCCGTCACGTGTCCGACTTCGCCGTCCTCCCGCCGCCGCCGCCGCCGACGCCGCTCATGGGCGGCCAGACGGTCTCGGTCGAGCTGACCGCCGAGCCCGGCGCGCGCTTCGTCTCGTTCATCAGCATGCTGATCTGCACGAACGACGGCTTCACGGGGCTGGACGGCGTGCACCTGCCGCCTCGGGTCGGACAGAGCGTCGTCCTGACCGCCGACGCCTACGACGCGGGCACGGAGATGAACACCGAGGACTTCACGGACCTCGTGCCGCCCTGCCAGGTCATCACGAACGGAAGCGTCGCCGAGCCCGGCTCGGGGATGAGCAACCCGGCGCTGATGGAGGGTGGGGTCATCCACCACCACGACGGCATCCTGGGCGGTGCCGACCTCGACCCGGCGTTCCACGGCTGGGACGACCCCGTCGTGACGATCGAGATCGTCCGCACGTCCTGAGCGGCAGGGACGACAGGGCTCCCGGCCCCGCCGGCGCCATCCGGCCGCCGGCGGGGCCGCGTCCCGTCACCGGGTCCGCCAGGCCACGGCCGCCAGGAACGACGTCGCCGCGGCCCCCGTCTGGTCGGTGTCGATCATGAAGCCGACGGCGGTCACCTCGTCCGGACTCCCGCCGAACACCGCCCGGTAGTCGGCGGCGAGGTCCCGCTCGTC
>JASFUL010000535.1:0-3940 GCA_050050315.1 Gemmatimonadota bacterium | reverse complement strand
GGAGATCGGCGCAGAAGCCGACCACCATGCCCACGGCGTTCTCCTCGGGCCCGCCGGCCTCCTCCGCCGGCCCGTCGCCACGCCGAGCGAGGGCGGCACGATACAGCGGCCGGATGGCCTCCCTCGGGACCAGGGACAGGAGCTCGCTCCCCTGCCGGCGCCGGTAGGCCTGGTAGCGACGCCGGAGACCGGCGTCGGCGGGCGGCCGCGGCGACGGGGCGACCCGGTCGTGGGTCGGGCGAGGAGGGGGAATCCCGGCTTCCGTCTCGGGGGGCATCCCTGGGATCTCCCGCCTCATCGGGCTCAGTGGACGGTGGTCGAGGGCCGGGCTACGCGGGCGTAGCGGAGCCGGGGAGGCCGGAAGTGCAGACGCGCCAGCGTCTCGCGCCGGCCGAACGTGTCCACCACCCTCTCCAGAGCCCGGAACCGCTCCGGCTCGAAGCGCGAGACGAGGCGAGCGAGCCCGGTCCGGATCGACGCCAGCTCCTCGCGGGCTTCGTCGATGCCGAGGGGAAGGGGGAAGCGGACCTGGTACCCCCCGCCACGTCCAGCCGTGGAGGGCACGAGCCGGTGGAGGGCCCCAGTGGGAAACGCATCGGCGAGGGCGTCCTCGAGCCCCGGGTCGGGGGCCGTGCCGGCCGTCCGGAAGACGAGGGCGTTCCCGTCGTAGTCGAGGTGCGCCCGCACCACCCGGCCGGCTGCCATGGCGATCCTGACCGAGGTCCCCTCGTGGAGGTCCAGGTCGCGGCATACGTCCCGGAAGCCGATGCGAAGGAGGCTGGGGCGCGTGAGCGGACCGTATCCGACCCGCTCGAGGACGGTCATCGCCAGGCGGAAGCAGAAGCGCTCCATCTCCCGGTGGCTCTCGGCGCGCTCCTCCCCCCGCTCCGCCCGCGACGCGACCGCCCGGACCAGGCGGTGCGCGTGCTCGAGGGTGGGCTCGTAGACCCAGTCCAGCACCACGAGCTCGGCGCTCAGGTCGAGGAGCTTCACCGAGGCGCTCCCGAGGTCGATCGCCTCGGCGGAGGACGCGAAGCGGCCCTCGAGGACGAGGGCCAGACCGATGTCCTGGATGCGCCCTCCGGCCAGGTCCATCTCGTGCACGTCCCGGTACTGGACCACGGCGCGCGTGAGGGGGAGCTCGCACACGCCCGGGACGTCCGACATGGCCTCGGGCCGGGGCTCGGTCTGGAGGAGAGGCGTCGCGTTCATCGATCCGGTTCCTGGGTGGCTCGGTCTTCATGGCTGACGAAGCCCCCGTACCGCACGGTCCGGATCGGGTGCGCCGGGCGCACCGCTCCCTTGACACCTGCTCGGCGAGACACGTACGTTTCTCCCGGATCATGGAAGAAGGCGGGGCTCGCCAGGCCCGTGCTTTCCAGAGAGCCTCCGGTGCCAGCCGGGGGCTCTCTTAGTATCTACGGGGGTCCTGCTTCCCGCTCTGCTCTCTTTTCAAGAAAACCAGCCCGGCTTCCGCCGGGTCGCGCGGCCCGACACGGGCGGTGCCAGCCGCATCGCGTCGGGCCGTATCCGGAGGGGGCCACGCCTCCGGGATTCGTACGATAACCACTTGTTTACCGGCGCCGCAAGCGACCTCCGGGACAGCCGGAACCGCTCGAAGGAGGTCCGGTCCCGGCCCCCTCCGAAGGGGTTCGAGAATCCCCGGGGCGACGTTCGACGGCGACGGCCCATCCCCCGCGACGTCCCAGGCCCGGAGCCCCGGCCACGACGGTTGCCACATGTCGGCCGCCGTTGTTAGTTTACAGAGCTTTCGTCCGGAGTTTTCCCAATCCAGGAGCGTGATAGGCTTGGAAGTCAAGGTACAGGACAACGAGAGCCTCGAGCGGGCTCTGCGACGGTTCAAGCGAAAGGTGCAGCGGTCCGGGCTCTATTCGGAGCTCCGCAAGCGCCGTTTCTACGAGAAGCCGAGCGCCCAGCGCAAGCGCAAGCGCGAAGCCGCCATCCGTCGCGAGCGCCGTCGTCAGCGCCGGAACTCCCGCCGCTGACGATCCGCCGGGAGGATCATCCCTCGCGCGGCCGGCCGGCCGACGAGCAACGTGATCCTCCGGACCGGGCTCCCGGTCCGACTTCCAGAGAGCGGCCTCCCCCGGCCGGGGGAGGCCGTTTCGCGTCCAGCGCAACCGCCGGGCCCTACGCCGCCCCTCTGAAGACCCGCCCCAGCGAGCGCCAGCGCTCCCGGGCCGAGGTCGACGCCAGGTCGGCCGCCACCTCGAGGAGCAGCCGCCGCCTCCCGGCCTCCTCCCGGGCCGCCGTGGGCGAGATCCCGCCCACGTCCTTCACCAGCCGGCAGAGGTTTCCGGAATCCGTCATGCCCAGGCGATACCCCGCCTGCAGAGTCGAGACCGAGCGGTCCGAGAGCGCCTGGGCCGCCGCCAGAACACGGAAGCGTCGGATCCACGTCGTGGGCGACTGGAGATCACGCCGGCGGAATCGGGCCTTCAGCGCCCCCCGGCTGAGTCCCGTGAGCTCCTCGAGGGCGGACAGGTCGGCGTACCGCGACGGGAACTCCAGCACGCGCCGGGCGACCCCACGGAACGGATCGGGCAGGGGCGCGCCCACGGCTCGGGAGAGGTCGCCCAGCAGCCGGTCGACCCACGTCGGTCCCAGCGCCCGCTCCCGGATCAGTCGGCGGAGGCGCTGAGCGAGGAAGTCCGTCCGGGACGGCGGGACCGGACAGGCCCTCCGCTCCCGCTCCCACCCGTTCCACATCCCCCGGGTCAGGAGAAGCTCAGGGACCGACCCGTCCATCGGAGGTGGCCCGGTGGGGACGTCCCACCCCTCCTCCTCGCTTCCTCGCACGATCAGACGGGGGAATCCGCGGGACCGCGCCTCCGTCACCTCAGGCTGGCGCCAGACGACGTCCTCGTCGGGTCGTGCCGCCCGGACGACGGCTCCTCGAAGGGACGGGTCGGGCAGGTCGACGATGATCATGGCCTCCCCAACATGGGACGATCGGTGGGAGCAGGCCAGACGTCCCGGGACGCCTCCCGACCGTCAGGAGAGCGGGAGGGGCACCGGCTCGTCGCCCGACCAGTCGTAGAAGCCCCTGCCGCTCTTGCGACCGAACCGACCCAGCGCCACGAGCCTCCTGAGGAGCGGAGGGGGAGCGTATCGCGGCTCGCGGTACTCCCCGTACATGACCTCGGAGATCCGGAGCAGCGTGTCGAGCCCCACGAAATCCCCCAGCGTGAACGGGCCCATGGGATAGCCGGTTCCCAGAACCATCCCCTTGTCGATATCCTGGACGCTCGCCACGCCGCGCTCGAGCTGCCGGATGGCGTCGAGCATGTACGGCACCAGGAGGAGGTTCACCACGAACCCCGAGTTGTCCCGGGCCGTGATGGGTTCCTTGCCCAGCGCCTCCGCGAAGGCGAAAGCCCGCTCGTACGTCCGCTCGCTCGTCGCGACCGTCCGCACGACCTCGACGAGCTTCATCACCGGGACCGGGTTGAAGAAGTGGAGCCCCACGAAGCGATCCGGACGGGTGTCGGCCGACAGGTCCGTGATGGGGAGCGAGCTCGTGTTCGACGCGAAGATCGTCCGGTCGTCGCACAGGGCGTGGAGCTCGGCGAAGAGCCCCTCCTTGATGGCGAGGTCCTCGACGATGGCCTCGATCACGAGGTCGGCGGAGGCGAGGTCGCCCAGGGCGGTGGTGAACGCGAGGCGCTCCCACGCGGCGTCGCGCTGGCCGCCGTCGAGCCGGCCCTTCTCCACCGCCTGGCGCAGCGACCTCCGGATCCGTTCCCGTCCCGCCTCCAGGGCGTCGTCGTCGATCTCCCGGACCGTCACGTCGAAGCCGCTCCGGGCCGCGACCTCGGCGATGCCGCTCCCCATGAGGCCACAACCCACCACACCGACCTTCTCGACTCTCACCGTTCGTCGTCTCCTGGTCTCTTCGACCGCCCGGACCGGGCCGGTC
>JASFUL010000534.1:0-3952 GCA_050050315.1 Gemmatimonadota bacterium | reverse complement strand
CCGCGACCGACCGGAACTGTGAGCGGTGCGGAAAGTGCTACCGCACCCTGCTGGCGCTGGACCTCTTCGACGTCCTCCCCGAGGCCGGCGGGTTCACCGTCGATCGCAGCGACCCCGGCGTCGTGGCTCGCCTGTTCGCGTCCAACGCGTGGGACGCACGGGAGATGGAAGAGCTGGAGGCGCTGGCACGGAGCCGCGGCCGGGAGGACCTGGTGGAGGCCTTCCGGAGGTCCAGGCGCCGGTCCCGCCGGATCCGGGCCGGCCTCGGCGTGGTGGACGCCCTCGAGCGGGGCGGGCTGCCCCGCCGGTGGAGCGTCGGAGCGAGGGAGATGCTGACCCGGGGGGGCTTGCCGTGACCGGCCGGGCGAGGGTGGTGTTCGACGGCGTCTGGAAGAGCTTTCGCAGGGGCGAGCGGCTGGACGCCCTGCGCGACGCGGTGCCCGCCGCGCTGGGCCGGTTGCTGGGCCGACGTCGGAACGGGGGCCGGGGCGAGCGCTTCTGGGCCCTCCAGGACGTTTCGTTCCAGGTCGGTCCGGGCGAGGTGCTGGGGGTCATCGGACCCAACGGCGCCGGCAAGTCGACCCTCCTCCGTCTCGCCACGGGCATCCTCCGCCCGGAGGCGGGCAGGGTGGCGGTCCGGGGCCGCGTCGCCGCGCTGATCGAGGTGGCCGCCGGCTTCCACGAGGAGCTCACGGGCCGCGAGAACCTCCGGCTGCAGGGCGCGCTCATGGGCATGGGCCGGGACGAGGTCGCCCGACGCCAGGACGAGATCGTGGAGTTCGCCGGGCTCGCCGACTTCATCGACACGCCCGTCAAGCGGTACTCCAGCGGCATGCGGGCCCGGCTCGGGTTCTCCATCGCCGCGCACCTCGATCCCGACGTGCTGCTCGTGGACGAGGTGCTTGCGGTGGGGGACTACGACTTCCAGCGTCGCGCGTTCGCCCGGCTGGAGGAGCTCGTCCGCCGCGACATTCCGGTCATCGTCGTGTCCCACCAGGTCGAGCGGCTGGCGAGGCTCTGCACGTCGGGCCTGCTCCTCTCGGCCGGCCACGTGGTGCGGTACGGGACGGCCGACGAGTGCGTCGCCGACTACGTGGCGGGCGCCCACCTCGAGCGCGACGACAGCCCCGCCGCCGGCATCCGGCTGGACGGCTTCTCCTTCTGTCCGGCCGGGGCCGTGCGCTCCGGAGAGGCGCTGGAGCTTCAGGTGGAGGGGAGCGTGGACGGGGCCGGACCGGCCGAGGCTCTCGCGCTGAGGGTCCGGGCGCTCCCCGACGAGACGCACGTCTTCGTCACCGACAGCAGCAAGTTCGGGATCCGCCTGCCCGAGAGCGGCCCGTTCCGTGTGTCCGTGACGCTCCAGATGAACATGGGCCCGGGGATCTATCGCGTTCAGCCGTTCGTCTGGGACAGCGAGCGCAGGTGCGAGCTCTCGCGAGGGCCGAGCCTGGTGGTACGGGTGGACCGGGGCGAGACGGCCTTCGGCCCCGTGAACCTCCGGCCCCGCATGCGCCTCGAGTCGTGAGGGCCCGGAGGGCCGTGGGCAGCGAGCCGCTGGCGGACCGCTACGTCGACACCCTGCGACGGGTCCTCGGGGGCACGTGGGACGTGGCCCTGGTGGACGTGCCCGTCCACACCAACGTGGGGGACGCCGCCATCTGGCTCGGCGAGGTGGAGGCGCTGAAGGCGCTGGGCGTCCGGGTGCGGTACGTCTGCCACCTGCGCGGATACGACGCCGCGGCGTTGAGACGGCGCCTGGGGGACGGCGTGGTTCTGCTCCACGGAGGAGGGAACCTCGGTGACCTCTGGCCGGCCCACCAGGCCCTCCGCGAGAGGGTCCTCGAGGACTTCCCGGACCGTCCCGTGGTGCAGCTTCCCCAGACCGTCTGCTTCCGGTCGGAAGACGCCGTCCACCGCGCCCGGCGGGCCTTCGCGGAGCACCCGCGCCTCACCCTCCTCGTCCGGGACGGTAGGAGCCTGGAGGCCGTCCGGCGGGACTTCGACACCCCCGCGCTCCTCTGCCCCGACGGGGCCTTCTGCCTGCCCGAGCCGGCCCGCGGGCCCCCCGAGCGCGAGACGTTGTGGCTGCTGCGGACCGACCACGAAGCGGCCGAGCGCCGGTCGCTCCCCGGCGTCGAACCGGTGGACTGGCTCGACGAGCCGCCGTCGCGTCGGGTCCGCGCGGCGCGGGTCCTGGACGGCGTCGGCGGGGCCGGGGGCCCGGTGGGGGCGACGGCGGCCGCCCTGGCGCTCCGCCTCCACCTCCAGGCGGCACGGAGGCGGTACCTCCGGGGGTGCGCGCTGTTGTCCTCGGCCCGGGTGGTGGTGAGCGACCGGCTGCACGCCCACGTGCTGTGCCTCTCCCTGGGTGTGCCCCACGTCCTGCTGGACGACCGGTTCGGCAAGATCCGGGCGTTCGTGCGCACGTGGACCGAGGCCTCCCCCCTCGTCCACGTGGCTCGTGACGTGGGCGAGGCGGAGGGGATCGCGGCTGCGATCCTGAAGGGAACATGACGGTCTCGGTCGTGGTCTGCACGCGGGACCGCGCGTCCCTTCTCGCGGACTGTCTCGACGCGGCGGCGCGGCTGGCGGTCCCCCACGGGCTCTCCTGGGAGGTCCTCGTCGTCGACAACGGGTCGAGGGACGGGACGGCGGAGGTCGTGTCGTCCGCGGCGGAGCGACTGCCGGCCCGGAGGGTGGTCGAGGCCGAGCCCGGGCTCGCCCGGGCTCGCAACCGCGCCATCGCCGAGGCGCGGGGCGATTACCTGCTCTGGACCGACGACGACGTGCTCCCGGACCCCGGATGGTTGCGGGGCTACCTGTCGGCCTTCGAGCGGCACCCCGAGGGCGCGGTCTTCGGGGGTCCGGTCCGTCCACGCCTGGAGGCCGGCACCCCCGCGTGGCTCGCCCGCACGATCCACCTCGTGGGGGGCGCGTTCGCCGCCCGGGACCTCGGTCCGACCGAGCGTCTCCTCACGCCCGCCTGGCCCGACCTCCCCTTCGGCGCCAACTACGCGGTGCGGGCGGTCGAGCAGAGGAAGCATCCCTACGACGAGGCCCTGGGCCGGACCCCGGGGGGCGGGCTGGGCAATGAGGAGACCCTCGTCCTCGAAGCCATCCTCTCGGCGGGTGCCGAGGGATGGTGGGTGCCAGAGGCCGGCGTGGTCCACCGGATCCCGCCGTCGCGTCAGTCCACGGCCTACCTGCGACGGTACTTCGAGGGCGAAGGCCGCTTCGACGCGTGGCGGGCGGCGGCGGCCCAGGGGAGCCCCGGAGCCCCAGGGCGGGCCGGATTCCTGCTGCGGGCGGCGGGCGCGGAGGCCGCGTACCGCCTGGCGCGCGCGTTTCGGCCGCCGGAGGCGTGGGTCCCCTCGCTGATCCGCGCGGCGGAGGCGTGGGGCCGCTGGCGAGGGGCCGGCCCCGAGAGGGCCGGATGAGCCCGCCGCGGGTGGCGAGCTGGCCCCACTGGTACGAGCCCAACCGGTATCTGCCCCTGTTCTACGACGCGCTGTCCCGGTGGGGGATCGTCCACGTCCGGGACGTCCGTCCCAGGCTCCGTTCCTTCGGGAGGGAGGGGCCCGCGGATGTCCTTCACCTCCACTGGCCGGAAGCCTGGTGGCGGGAGGCGGGGCGAAGGCTCCCCCACAGGCTGCTCGCCCTGGCGGGGCTCCGGCGGCTCCTGGCCGGCCTCCGGCGGCGGAAGGTCCCGGTCGTCTGGACCGTGCACAACCTCCTCCCCCACGGGGCCGACCGGGTGGCGGACCAGCTGGGGTACCGCCTGGTCCACCGCTCCGCCGACCTGCGGGTGTTCCACTCCCGGTGGGCCCGGAACCGGGATCGAGAGATCCGGGGCGCCGCCGGGGGCGCGACGATCCTCATGCCTCACGGCGCCTACCACGGCGTGCTGCCGTCCCCGTCGCCCCCGGAGCGGACCCGCGCGGCGCTGTCCATT
>JASFUL010000533.1:0-3954 GCA_050050315.1 Gemmatimonadota bacterium | reverse complement strand
CCGCCTCCCCGGCGGCCGCGGCGAAGGCCGCCCGGTGGAGGGGAACCTCGACGTCCAGCCGCCGGGCGACGAGGCTGTCTCCCGACCAGGTGAGGCGGTGGATCACTCCGTCCCCCCGGGCGACGAGGAAGCCCCCGGACACCGGCAGATCGTCCACGCCCCCGCCGACCGTCGGCGACGCGTCGCCCGGGACCAGGTGGCGGGAGTAGCGCACCGCTCGCACGACGTGGTGGGCGCTCCTCACGTACTCGACCCGGACCACCGGACCCGGCGGCGACGCCTCCGCGGGTGGCCCCGGATCCCGGATCGTCAGGACCGCGGACGCCGCGGTCAGCGCGGCGGGCGCCAGCAGGAGCCGCGCCGGCGGTCGCCCCAGGTGCGGCACGGGGAGGAGCATGACGAGACACGCCGAGCCCGTGACCACCAGGAGCCGCGAATAGGCCGGCTCGGGACGGAGCAGCAGGGGGAGGTAGAAGAGAAGGAGGGCCGCCAGCAGGACCGGGACCACCCCCCGCTCGAGGGAACGCCGCCCCCGCCGGTCGAGGACGATGAGCGCCCCGGCCGCCAGGACGTACGCAATACCCAGGGCGGCCACCGCCAGAAGGTGCCCGGCCGGGAGCTCCTCCGGGGGCCGGCCGTACGCCACCAGGGTCGGGAGCAGCACCGCGGCCGGGAGGGCCAGCGCGTGCCACGCGATCCGGTAGCGGAGGGAGCTCTGGGGCATGGGCTCTCGTGCCGCCCCCGCCGGCCGACGTGGGGCCCTGAACGAGGCGCGGCGCTGGAAGAAGCGGATCCGGGGCAGCGGCGCCTCGACCACACCCCGGGACCACCCCGGTAGATTCGCACCCGACCCGCCGCGGTGCTACCTCCCGTCCGCCGACCCCACGATGACCACGCCGAACATCACCGGCTGGTGCGGCAGGCAGACGTAGCGATACGTCCCCTCCACATCGAAGGTGTGCCGGAACGTGGCCCCCGGGTCCATGAAGCCGCTGTCGAACGTCGCGGCCCCTTCCGGCAGCACCACCGACTCCGGGTCGGCCGCCAACTCCGGGTCGGCCGTCACCGTGTGGACGAGGCGCGAGGTGTTGCGCCACTCGACGGTCCCGCCCGGCGTCACGCGCACGGTGTCGGGGAGGAACCGAAGCCGGTCGTCCATCTCCACGACGAGGTCCGCCGCGCCCCGCCGGCCGCCCGCCGGGTCGCCGGCCCGTCCGGCCCGGCCGCCTGCGGGCCCACTCCCCTCCGCATCCCCCGCGCCGTCCCCCCGTCCTCCGAAGTAGCGCCCGAGCGTGATGGGCACGGTGAACTCGAAGCCCCAGCGCCGGTCGCCGGCGCCGATGCTCGCGCCCTGCAACGTGGTCGTGTTCGCGTTGGTCACGTGGAGGGAGAGGCTGTGGGGCGTGGTGGGAATGTCGATCTGGAGACCCGCTCCCCACGCGGCGTCGGCGTCGTCGAGACCGACCACGCGGGAAACGTCCCCCGCCAGCGCCACGTTGCGGCTCAGGCGGACCCGCGCCCCGGCGACCCACGCGACCTCGCCGTCGCCCGCCGCGAACGACGAGAACGCCCGCCCGCCCGCGAGGATCCGGAGCCGCCCCAGCTCACGCCCGAGGAGAAGCTCGCCGTCGGCGCTCTCCGCCGGGCGGTTCCAGGCCGCCTGGACGCCGACGTCGACGCCGACGTCCTCCTCCCGGAAGAGCACCCAGCGCGCGAAGGGCTCGAGCTCGTTGACCTTGCCCGCCACCAGGACCGAGTTCGTCGCGTAGCGCGTGCCGACCGTCAGGTCCCCGGGCAGCCCCACGGCGAACAGGAAGGTCGGGCTGTTCAGGACCTTCCGGGTCGGGGGGTCCGTGACCTGGAAGCGGTGCACGAAGTGGAAGCGGAGCACCCCCGGCTCCGGCGTCCAGATGCCCTCGAGGTTCGGGGACCGCTCCGTCACCGCCTGGGCGGACGACGGAGCGGCCAGCGTGAGGATGCCGAGGAGCGCCAGGAGCGGGGAGACCCGTCCGACGCCCGCCGTCACTGGACGATCACGGTGCCGGTCATCCCCTGGGCCTGGTGCGGGACGCAGAAGTAGGGGAACTCGCCGACGCTCTCGAAGGTGTGGGTGAAGGTCTGGCCCGCCTGGTTGAGGCTCGCCTCGGACCACTCGGAGTGTCCGTCCGGCGTCACCGTGTGGAAGATGGTCGCCTCGTTCCGCCAGCGGACCGTCGTCCCGGGGCTGATGGTGACCTCGGACGGCGAGAAGGTGAAGCTCGACGTCGCCACGATCTCGACCACGTCGCCCTCGACGACCGTCTCGAGGGCGAAGGAGACCTGGGAGGTCTGCCCCGCCGTGACGGTCACGCCGGTGCGGTCGTCGCCGCCCCCGACGATCTCGGTCCCGGCCGGGACCTCGATCTCGACCTCCCACGACCCGGGCTCCAGGTCCTGGAACGTGACCGTGCCGTCCGCCCCCGTCGTGCCGGTCTCGCTGGCGGTCGCCGCCCCCGTCTGGAAGAGCCGCACCTCCACACCCGCGGCGTTGTTGCCGTCCGTCGTCACCCGCGCCCGGATGTCACCCGTCGTCTCCGGGTCGACCATCCCCCCGTTGTCGTCTCCACCGCACGACAGCGTCACCACGGGGAGGACCACGAGCGCGAGCAGGACCCTCAGCGAACGAAGTTGGGATCGCATACGCCACCTCGGCCATTCAAGGTTGAACCATTGGGTGAGGTTTCAACCTATGGATGACGAATCGTATGCGCAACTACGGATACGTCCGAATCTACGACGCTCGGAGGTCCTCACGTGATGTGGATTCTTCGGCAATACTCCCGAGCCCGGTGTCCGAGCCGTCGCCCGCCTCGATCGTGGGGATCTCGTTCTTCGCCGTGCTGAGGGCGATGGTGGTGCGGGTCGACGCGACGGGTGCGAGGCGCTGGATCTTCTCGTCGAGGAGCGCTCCGAGGGCGGTGGTGTCGCGGACCCTCACCTTCAGGAAGAAGCAGTCCTCCCCGACGGTGCGGTGGACCTCGAGCACCTCGGGGATGCCGGCGAGCATCCCCGCCGTCTCGGCGGCCCGGGCCCCTTCACCCGTCTGCACGGTGACGAAGGCCAGGAGACCCTGCCCCAGGGCCGCCGGGTCGACGTGGGCGTGGTACCCGGTGATGACCCCCGCCTCCTCGAGCTTGCGGATGCGCTGGAACACGGCCGATGGCGCGAGCTCCACGTCCCGGGCGATGGCGGCGTTCGCCACGCGGGCGTCCCGCTGGAGGAGCTGGAGAATGCGGCGGTCGATGGCGTCGAGCATGGGGACGTCCGGGGCTCGGGGGACACGTGCGGCCTCCCCTGATTGAAACCCCTGGCACCGGCGCTCCGCAAGCGCCAGGTTCAACCGCTCCCCTTCCGGGAGGCGGCCCCGACGCGGAGTCATCGAAGGAGCCCACCCCATGAACCGACCGATCCTCGACCCACCGAACGCCCCCCTGCCCGTCGGCGGTCCGGCGCCCGATGCGGGCTGGGACGCCCCGGTCCCCGCCGGCGACCCACGCGGGAGGAGAGGACGATGAGCCCGGTCTACCGCGTCGGCACGAGCGGCTTCTCCTACGACGAGTGGAAGGGTTCGTTCTACCCCGAGGACCTGTCGAAGAAGGACATGCTCGCCTACTACGCCGAGCGCCTGGGGACCGTCGAGATCAACAACACCTTCTACCGCATGCCGAAGGCGTCGATGCTGGAGGGGTGGGCGGCGGACGTCCCGGACGACTTCACGTTCGTCCTGAAGGTCTCCCGGCGGATCACGCACCAGAAGAAGCTGGCCGACGCGGGCGGCGACGTGGAGTACCTGTGGAGCCAGGCGCACGTGCTGAGCGACCGATTGGGGCCCTTCCTGGTGCAGCTGCCGCCGTACCTGAAGCGGGACGACGCGCTGCTCCGGGACCACCTCGCCACCTGGCCCGCCGAGGCCCG
>JASFUL010000532.1:0-3964 GCA_050050315.1 Gemmatimonadota bacterium | reverse complement strand
CGCGTGCTATTCACCACCCCCTTCGTCCGGCGGACGGGGGTGACGGGGCGGGTGTCGCCGACCGTGATGGGAACCATCGGCGCCGGCATCGCGGGGGAGACGCGATTCCTCCTGGCACGGGTCGGCGCCGTGGAGGTCGGGAGCGTCGGGTACCAGGCTCCCGTCGTCGGGTTCTCGGAGGGATCCGCCCTGGATCTGTCGCTGGCGGACGGGGTGGTGGGAACTGCCTTCCTCCACAGGTTCACGGTGGTCTTCGACCATCCGCGATCACGTGTTCTGCTGATCCCGAACGACGCCCGGCCGGAGGCCGACGAATTCGACATGAGCGGCCTGCCGCTGACCTCGCCCGCGCCCGGTCGTGTCGTCGTCCATCGCGTCCTGCCCGGATCCCCCGCCGCGGCGGCGGGGGTGGAGCCGGGCGACCTTCTCCGGGGCGTGGACGGCGTGCCGGTCCGCCGGTACACGCTGGACGGCCTGCGCGAGCTGCTCGCCCGTGGGCCCGGGAGCCGGCACGCCCTCGTCGTGTTGCGAGACGGAGAAGAGCGAAGCGTGGTGATTCGACTTCGGCGCCTCGTATGAGGTGTGCGGCACGGAGGGCCGGCACTGTGTCTCCTCATGTCCCGGGCGCCTCGGGGCGCTCCGGCCCGGATCTCCAGGAGCCACGGGACGGGCCATTCTCCCGGGGCTACTCGCTCCTGAGCGACTCCACCGGGTCGATGCGGGCGATGCGGACGGCAGGCAGCAGGGCGGCGAGGGCGCCCACGACCAGCAGGACCGCGACGACCCCCCACAGAACCTGGGGATCCCCGGGCGTCACGCCGAAGAGCAGGCTCCGGAGCAGCCGGGCCACGGCCAGAGCCCCCGTCACTCCCACGGCCGCCCCGACGACGACCAGGAGCACCGCCCGGGCCGCCGTCAGCCCCACCACGCGCCCCACAGCGGCCCCCAGGGCCAGGCGGATGCCGAGCTCCCTCCTGCGTGTCGCCACCCCTTGGGAGACCATGCCGTACAGTCCGAGACCGACCAGCAGCAGCCCGGCGACGCCGAACAGGCCGGAGAGCGTGGCGAGGGTGCGGCGCGCGGCCAGCTCCTCCGCCACCGCCTCCCCGGTGGTGCGGATCTCGAAGGGTGGCACCGTGGGATCGACCTCGGCGACCGCGTCCCGTACCGACGGGACCAGCGCCGAGGGCCGGCCCCGCGTCCGGACCGCGAAGGAGACTCCGCCGAGCCAGCTCTTGTCCGCCGAGGTGTAGACCACCGGACGGGGGGCTCCGGCGTGTCCATCGAGACGGACGTCCTCGGCGACGCCGACCACCACGCCCGGGAAGCCTCGCCGGCCTTCCATCACGATGTGGCGCCCCACGGCGGACGTGCCGCCGAACAGACGGCTCGCCGTCCCTCGACCCAGCACCACGCCTCCCATGTCACTGCCGATCTCGAGGGGCGCCGTGGGAGGCGTTCCCGCGATCAGCCGGATGCCCATGGCCCGGAAGAAGCCGTCCGATACCTCGATCCATGAGGCCGAGACCGCTTCGCCCTCCCCCTCCGGGTCGCCGGCCCGGAGGCCCGCCCCCGTCCCCATCCCCGACCCGAGGGGCAGGCGGGTGGCGAGGCCGACCGCATCCACGCCGGGAAGCGCCCCGAGGCGTTCCTCGAGGCGCCGGGCGTAGTCCTGCTGGGTGGCGATGTCGGGATAGGCGTCGGACGGCAGACGCACCCGGAAGGTGAGCACCGAGCGGGTGTCGTACCCCAGGGGAACGGCGCGCAGCCGGGAGAGGCTCCGTCCCAGGAGACCGGCGCCCACGGCGAGCACGGTGGCGACCGCCACCTGGGCCACGACCAGCCCCTGGTGCAGCCTCGTCCGCCCGGGATCTGTCGTGGACGTCCGCCCGGCCGGCGAGGGAGGCGAGCTTCGCGTCCCCCGGAGGGCCGGGAGCAGCCCCACGCCCACGGCCGCCAGGGCGGTGACGAGGGCCGTGAAGAGGAGGACGGGCGGAGCGATCCCTGTATGCTCCAGGCCGGGGAGCTCCGGGGGCAGCCGGGAGGCAAGCAAGCGGCTGGAGGCCCACGCCACCAGGAGCGAGCCCGCACCGGCGGCGACGGCGAGGTAGACCGTCTCCAGCACCAGGTGCCGGAAGACCCGGCCCGCGCCGGCGCCCAGGGCGCGTCGTACGCCGAGCTCCCCGGACCGGCGGGTGACCCGGGCCACCTCGATGCCCGCGAGGTTCAGACAGCCCAGCAGAAGGACCGCGGCGGCCGCCCCCGCCAGGGCCAGCAGCGGGGTCCGCACGGGCCCCGTGAGCTCGTCCCGGAGCGACGTGACTACCACCTCCGGGGGGGTGAAGTGCTGGGGCACGTCGCTCCAGTCCTCGACCAGCTTCGCCCGCCGGGCCGCCACCACCGCGCCGATGCCGTCCGGCGAGCGCAGCCGGGCGATCATCGAGGGACCGAACGCCGTGGCGTAGAAGTCCGACACCGCCGGAGTGGACGCCCAGAGGTCCGTCCCCGGCGGGAGGTCCACGTCGGGGGGCGCGACACCCACCACGGTGAACCGGTGGCCGCTGAGCTCCAGCGAGCGGCCGACCACGCCCGGGTCGGCGCCGAACGACTCCACCCAGAGGGGGTGGGAGAGAACCGCCTCCGGCGAGGCCGGCGGGTCGGGACCGAGAGTCCGGCCGACCACCGCATCCACAGCCAGGACCCGGAAGAAGCCCGGATCGACCTGGGTGACGGAGAGTCGGCGGGCCCCGTCGGCGTCCACGAGGTTGGCCCCCCCGTCGGGGATGTAGAGGCCCGCGGTCTCGATCTCGGGAAGCGCCGTGAACTCCGGGTCCGGCGCCCAGGTCCCCAGCGCCTGCATCTCGATGGCCGCGGGCTGGACCCGGACCACCCGTTCCGGAGCCTCGTAGGGCAGCGTGCGCAGGAGGACCGCCCAGGTCACCGAGAAGATGGCGGCGTTGGCCCCCAGGGCCAGCCCGAGGGTCCCGACGACGAGCCCCGCCCGCCCCGGCGAGCGCACCACGGAACGCCACGCGTTCCGGAGGTCGGTGCCCAGCGACGTGCCGCCCCCGATCCGTCCGGGCCGGTGAGCCCTGCCTGCGAGCTCGGCCAGCCAGCTCCGGGGCAGGGTGAGGAGCGCGTCCAGCAGGAGCCGGGGCCCGGGAGACATCCGGACCAGGTCCGCCTCCGCCTCGGAGCCGAAGCGCTCCCGCCAGCGTCGGGGGTACAGCCTCCAGATCAGCCGCAGCAGTCGCTCCATCATCGTCTCCCTTTCGTCGTCGTCATCCCAGAAGCCCCTGGGCCCGGGCGTGGGCCACGATGTCCGCCAGGGCCTCGGTCTCCTCCCTGAGGCGCCGACGCCCGTCGTCGGTGAGGGCGTAGTAGCGTCGCCGCTCGCCGTGGGGCTCGTCCTCGTCGTCCGGTCCCTCGACCTCCCGGATCAACCCCGCGTCCTCCAGACGGCCGAGGGAGTAGTAGAGGGAGCTCGGGCCGAGCCTCGTCCTGCCGTCCGTACGCTCCTCGATCTCCTGCATCATCCGGTAGCCGTGCCTGGGCCCCTCGGAGAGCGAGAGCAGCAGGTGCAGGAACGAAGGTGTGATGCGGATGTCTCGGGGACTCAAGGGGGCCTCCCCTGGCAGGGTGCTTGTTCCAGAACATGGTATATCAGTCTATGGAATAACACAAGGCCATTCCGGCCGAGGTCCGCGGATCGCGGGCCGACGGTCAGCCTGCCCGAAAGGACACGGACGGATGCGGGAGTACCTGTCGCCTCTCCGGAGCGGGCCACATGGCGAGGGTACCTCGCTCCCGGTTGAGCCCTTCAGGGCCGTGCAAACGTAGGCTCCCCACGCGCGACTTTCCATCGTGGCCAGGGCGCTTCACTGCGTCCATCCAGGGCACATCGTTGTGCCACTCGAGCAGGCGGGCCGACGGCCGCTCGGCCTCGTTCCGCGGCACCCGCACC
>JASFUL010000531.1:0-3969 GCA_050050315.1 Gemmatimonadota bacterium | reverse complement strand
CGTGGCTCTCAGTCTCCCGTGTCTCCTGTTCACGATCGGATGCGGCGGTGAGGGATCGGATGTCCCGGGTCTGGGCGTCGACGCGATCACCGGGGTCATCGCGGCGAGTGCGGACGCCCGGCCGCTCAAGCTGAGCCACCAGCAGCTCGCGCCGGTCTGGACGGTGAGCAAGGATCAGGAGCTGAGCTGCGGGGGCCCCGCGATCGCCGGGGGGCTCGTGGGAGGGAAGGGCAACTTCGCCCACCTCGGCACGTCGTGGGTGGAGGTGTCGGCGGCGTGGGATGTCGGCAATCTCGTCGCGACGCCGCCGACGTACACGCCGGTCGGGCCCGCGGGCGGGCCGGTCGCGCCGGTGGTCGGCCAGGCTGGCTACCCGTACGCGTTCCAGTACGACCCGGACACCGGATCCTGCGCGTCGACCGTTCAGGCCACGGGCAAGGTCGTCCTGACGGCCGCCAACGGTGACCAGCTCTTCGGCGACATCACCGGCGGCGAGGCACACAGGCTGGACTTCATCCTTCCTGGGGACGGCGTCGAGACGTTCGCCGAGGTCGCCGTGACCGGGGGGACCGGACGGCTTGCCGAGGCGAGCGGGTCCTTCGTCGTCCACCTGATCGCGCGAATCCAGCCCACCTTGAGGTTCGCGATCACTCTCGCCGAGATCCTGCCGGGCGGAACGGTGGGCTACTGAGGACCGGTTGGGCCGCCCGACCCCTCGGAGTCCGGCGGGGGCTCTCCCTCGATGGCCATCCACCTGCGGGCGATCTCCGGGACGGCCGACCCACCTTCGCAGAGGAAGGGGTAGCGCATCTCGCCCCAGTACATCCGGGCGGGCCCCAGTCGGGAGACCTGGAAGCCCAGCGCGTCGAAGAGGTCGACGAGCCGCCCGGGCGTGGCGCCGATCGCGGCGGTGAAGCCGCGGTCGCGCATGGACAGCCACGCTCGGGCGATGAGGCCCATGAGGATGCTGTGCCCGTCGCCGCGATAGCCCGGGTCGACGACCACGCGACCCACTTCGACGATCTCCCGGTCGGCCGAGATCCGAAGGCCGAACTCCCTCTCGGTCGGGAGCGGGCGCCCCGGCTCGGGGAGGACGAGGCGGCAGGTGGCGATGGCCCCGGACGCGTCGCTGCCGAGGATCTGCACGGCGCCGGGATCGAACCCGTCCTGCTCGAGGCCGTCGGGCATTCGCTCGGCCGCGCGCGCGTCGAACTCCCGGACGGCACGATGGCGGAGCCGGAAGCACGCCTGGCGCTCCCGCGGATCCACCGCTTCCCGGAAACGCAGGGGTTCGAGGCTGCGGAGGATGGAGGCGGCGAGGTCGTCCCCGAGGGCCAGGGGGGCCGCGGCCTTCTCCCGTCCCCCCGGGGCGGCGGCTCCCCGGTCCGGGGATCCCTCAGGCGGGTCCGCCAACCCGATCCCGTCCCGATGCGGGCCCGCGGGAATCCACGACGAGCGCCTCACCCGTGACGAACGAAGCCGCGTCCGACGCGAGGAACAGCACGTGCTCCACCCCTGCGTTCGTCGAAGGGTGGCGTGCGCCGTCCGGAGGGGCAGCCGACTGGATCACGAGGTTGCAGGACAGCCCGCGACTCCCGTATTCCCGTGCGAACGAGCGCGTGAACGAGCGCAGCGCGTCCGCGACGATCTCGTTGGACCCCATCGCGCCCGAGGTCTGGACCACCAGCACGATCCGGCCCGCGACGCCGGCGGCGAGAAACTCCGCCACCGCTTGCCGGGCCAGCCAGAACGTGGCCCGAAGCGGCCGGGTCACCCGCGTCCGCCACGTCTCGAGCGGCAGCTCCTCCAGCGGACCGACGCTCTCCGTGGCCGTGATCGCGATGACCGTGTCCAGGTCGGGAAGCTCTTCGAGGACCGCGGCGAAGAGGCCGTCGATCGCGGCCTCGGAGCGGAGCTCGGCCGGGAATACGCGCACGTCCTCGTCGTCGGGTTCGTCCACGCCGCCCCACGTGGCCAGGGCGACGCGGGCCCCGCGGTCGGCCGCCGCTCGTGCGACGGCCGCGGGGAGGCCGCGCGTGGGTCCGATCACGAGGACCGTCCTGTCCGCCATCTGCCCGCCGTCGTCCGGATCGGGGTCGCCGGGCCGGGGAGTCATCCGTTCCACCGGCCGACGACCGCGCACGAGTTGATGCCGCCGAAGCCGAAGGAGTTGGACAGCGCGACCGCGAGGCTGGCCTCCCGCGCCTGGTTCGGCACGAAGTCCAGGTCCAGCTCCGGGTCCGGCTGTTCCTGGTTGATCGTCGGATGCAGGACGCCGTCCCGGATCTGGAGCAGCGTGGCGATCATCTCCAGGATGGCGGCCGCCGACAGGCAGTGCCCGATCATGGACTTGGTCGAGCTCACCGGGATCTCGTGCGCGCGACCGCCGAGCGCCGCCTTGATGGCCGCGACCTCGACCGTGTCCCCGAGGGGGGTCGACGTGGCGTGGGCGTTCACGTAGTCCACCTGGTCCGGTGTGACCCGGGCGTCTTCCAGGGCCAGGCGGATGGCGCGGAGCTGTCCGTCCAGATCCGGCCGGGTCAGCCGGCACGCGTCGGAGGTGGACGACATGCCGAGGAGCTCTCCGTGGATGCGTGCCCGCCGTCCCCGGGCGCTCGCCAGCGTCTCCAGGATCAACGCGCCCGCGCCCTCGCTGGGCACGAACCCCTCACGCAACGCGTCGAACGGACGACTCGCTCGCTCCGGCTCGTCGTTGAAGGAGCGCGTGGAGATCGCATCGAGCAGGGCCCAGCTGTGCACGGCCATCGGCTCCAGCTCGATGGGGGCGCCGGTGACCAGGACCGCGTCCGCCCGTCCCGCCCGCAGCAGGTCGACTCCGGCGAGCAGCGCCAGGTGGCCACTGGCACAGGCCCCCCCCACCGTGAAGCTCGGGCCCTTCACCGTCAGCAGCTCGGACGTGGCGGAGAGCACGTCGGTGTCGAGGGAGTGGAGGCCGAACAGCGGCTCGATGTAGTCCGGCTCGTCACGGTGGAAGACCAGGGCGTTCTCCACGAAGTACCCCGCGTTCAGGTTGTGCCCGCCGAGCACGTGCCCGATCCGTTCGGGCGGGATGCGGGCGGGTAGCTCCGCGTCGTGCCAGGCCTGGAGGGCGGCCGCCGACACCAGCCGGGTCACCAGGGGGGCCGCGCGCATGAGGGCCCGGCATTCCTTCACGTGTTCGGCGGGATAGCGCCCGCCCTGCTCCTCGAGGTGCGCGGCCAGGTCGAAGTCGCTGAGGTCGCCGCCGACCCGGGAGTACCACCGTTCGTCCTGAGGCCGCTTCCAGCGCGTGATTCCCGACCGGCCCTGCACGAGGGACGCGTGGAACGCCTCGGGCGTAGTGCCGACGACCGTGACGGCTCCCAGGCCGGTGATGACGATCCGTTTGCGCCCAGCCCGCGAATCCCCGGGGCTCATGATCGTTTCAACCGCTCTCGCCCGCGGCTCGTTCGAAGATGTCCAGCAGCTCGCCGAGGCTGCCGGCGCGAGACAGCTCGGTCCGCGGAACCCTGAGCCTCAGCTGCTTCATCGAGCGCGAGACGATCTCCACGACCTGGAGAGAGTCCGCCCCGAGGTCCCGCAGGTTCACGTCCTCGGCGAGGGTGTCGGGCTCCACGCCGTCGATGATGGTCGCGACGTTCGATCGGACGACGTCGAAGATCTCCTCGCGGGTCATGTCTGCGCCTCCTGGTTGATTCCTCGCACCGACGCCACGCAGCAGACCGCGTCACGCTGCAGGCACTGGCCCACGAAGATGGTGAACAAGCCGTCGGGCAACATCCGGGACACGATCTCGAGGTCGCCGGCGGGCGTGACGGGTCGCACGAAGCGTGCACCGAGGACGTGCGTAAGCGCCACACCCCGTTCGGCTTCGTCCCAGCCCGCCTCTCCGAGCAACCCGGCCAGGCAGAGGCCGGCCTGGCCGATGGCCTCGATCTGGAGGACCCCCGGCCACACCGGTCTCGAAGG
>JASFUL010000530.1:0-3972 GCA_050050315.1 Gemmatimonadota bacterium | reverse complement strand
CGGTGGGTGTTCTCCCGGGCCGACGCCGTGTTCGCCGTCGCCGAAGGGGTGAGGGCCGACCTGGTCGAGGGCTTCGACGCGCCGCCCGAGCGCGTCCGGGTGCTCCACAACCCCCTGGATGTCGAGGGCATCCGACGGGCGGCCAGGGAACCCCTGGACGATGCGGACCCGGGAGGGGACCGCCCCAGCGGGGAGGCGGAGCCCGCGGACGGAGAGCCCCCGGCGACCCCCGTGGTCGTGGGCGTCGGGCGGCTCGTGCGCCTGAAAGGCTTCGACGTGCTCCTCCGGGCGCTTCCGCGCATGCGGAGCGGAGCCCGGCTGATCCTCGTGGGAGACGGGCCCGAGCGGCCGGCCCTCGAGGCCCTCGTCCGCGATCTGGGCGTCGAGTCGCGGGTCCGCTTCACCGGGGAGCGGCCCAACCCCTGGAGCCAGATGGCCCGCGCGGACGTGCTGGCCCTCCCGTCGCGTTCGGAGGCGTTTCCGACGGTGGTCGGCGAGGCACTGGCGTTGGGGGTGCCGGTCGTGGCCGCCGAGGCGTCGCCCGGCGTGCGCGAGTACCTCGAGGGAGGCCGCTGCGGGGTGTTGGTGCCGCCCGACGACCCGGCCGCGCTGGCGGCGGGCCTCGACCGCGTGCTCGACGACCGGGTCCTGGCTCGTGAGCTCGCGGACCGTGGCAGGGCCCGGGTGGAGGCGTTCGCGGACGGGCGGGTGGAGGCGTACGGGAGGGCCCTGCTGGAGGTCATGGGACGGTGAGCGGAGACGTCACCGCGTGCGTGATCAACCGCAACGGGGAAGCCCACCTGCCCCGGTGCCTCGAGGCCGTACGCGAGCGACGGGAGGCGTTCCACGAAGTCGTGCTCGTGGACGACGCGTCGACCGACCGCAGCGTCGACGTGGCTCGCTCCGTGCTCCCCGACCTCCGCGTGGTGCGCCTGCCGCGGAGCGTCGGCCCGGGAGGCGCCCGCAACGCGGGGCTGCGGGAGACCGGGGGCCGCTGGCTGCTCTTCCTGGACTGCGACGTGGTCCTGGGCGCCGGGTGTCCCGAGGGGCTGAGGCAGGCCGCCGTCGAGCACCAGGCGGCCTTCGCCGTGCCCGTGGTGACGTGGGCCGACCGCCCCGGGGTGATCCACCTCGACGGCGCGGGCACGCACTTCCTGGGTCTGATGGTCCTCACCCACGCGGGCGCCTCCGTCCGGACCCTCCCCTCGACGCCCCGGATGGTGGACTCGTTCTCCACGCCCTGCTTCCTGCTGGACCGGACACGCTGTCCGTGGGAGGAGCCGTTCGACGAGTCGTTCCTCTTCAACCTCGAGGACCACGACCTCGGTCTGCGGGCCCGCCTCGCGGGACTTCGGATCGTCTCGGTCCCGTCGGCCCGGGCGAGCCACGGGAGCGGGACGGAGGGCTTCTCGGTGCGGGGCGACGGGACGCCTCCGTCCGTCCGGACGTACTGCCTGATCCGCAACCGATGGCAGATCCTGCTCAAGAACTACGAGGTCCGGACCCTCGCGGTCCTCTCGCCGGCGCTCGCCCTGTACGAGGTGTTCCAGCTGGCCGGCGTCGTGCGCCGGGGCTGGACGCGGGAGTGGCTCCGCTCCCTCGGATGGATGGCCCGGAACCTGTCGGCCGTGCTGGAGAAGCGTCGTCGCGTCCAGTCGACGCGGACCGTGTCCGATCGTGAGCTCCTGACCGGCGGGCCGCTCCCGTTCCGGAGCGACACCCCCCGGACGCCCCTCGAGCGTGGAGCGGTGCGGGTGCTGGAGGGCACCGTCGGGGCATGGTGGTGGTTGACGCGGAGGCTGGTCTGAGCGCGCTCGGCGGAGCCGCCGCGTCCCCCCGGGGAGGCCCGTTGACCGTCACGATGGTCGCGGCCTGTCCGCTCCCCTCGCCCCGGGGCACGCCCCTCAGGATCGCGCGAATGGCCGAGGCGCTGGCGGCGCGCGGTCACCGGGTCCACCTGGTCACGTACCACCTCGGCGAGGGGCGGGTCGGCGGCGGGGTCCGCGTGCACCGGATCCCGGACGTCCCCTTCTACCGGAGGACGTCGCCCGGCCCGACCTGGTCGAAGCTGGCCCTCGTCGACCCGCTCCTGGCGTGGAAGGTCGGGAAGGTCGTTCGCGCGCACCCCCCCGACGTCATCCACGCGCACCACTACGAGGGCCTCCTGGTCGCGCTCCCGTTCCGGCGCCGCGCCCCGGTGGTGTTCGACGCCCACACGCTCCTGGAGTCCGAGCTGCCCCACTACTCGCTCATCCCCGGCAGGGCGGCCGAGCGCAGGCTGGGCCGCTGGATCGACCGCGTGTTGCCCCCGCGGGCGGACCACGTCATCGCGGTGACGGAGCGTCTCCGGGAGCGGCTCCTGGCGGCGGGCCGGACAGCCGCGGAGCGGATCACGGTCATCGGCAACGGGGTGGAGCCGACGCTCTTCCGGCCCACGCGCGGATCGGGGAACGGGCGTACCCTCGTGTATGCCGGCAACCTGGCGCCCTACCAGGGCGTGGAGGTCATGCTCGACGCCGTGGGACGGGTCGGGGAGAGGGAGGACGACATCCGGCTCGTGCTCGCCCTGCCCCCCGGGGCGCGGCCCGACGAGGTCCTCGGCCAAGCGGCGGAACGGGGGTTGCACGGACGGGTGGAGGTCGTATCGGTCGGGATCACCGAGCTTCCCGGCGTGCTCGCGGCGGCCGACGTGGCGCTCCACCCGCGACCTCCCTGCGACGGCCTGCCCATGAAGCTCCTCAACTACATGGCCGCCGCGCTGCCCGTCGTCTCGTTCCGGGGCTCGGCGCGGGGGCTGGAGCACGGACGGTCCGCGTGGATCGTCGAGGACGGGGACGTCGAGGGTTTCGCCGAAGGCATCGTCCGGCTGCTCCGGGACCGGGAGCTGGCCCGGCGCCTCGGCACCGAGGCCCGGGCCCGCGTCGCACGGGAAGGGTCCTGGGAGCGGACGGCGACCGACGTGGAGACGGTGTACCGGAAGCTCACCCTGTACGGTGCGCGCTCGCGTCCCTACGATTGAGAGGGGTCGCTTCTCGCGACCCGGTCCCGTGACGCTCCCTTCCAACGGCGCACCATGGCCCGGCTTTCCATCGTGGTCCCGGTCTACAACGAGGAGGCCAACGTCCCGCTCCTCGTCGAGGAGATCCGGGAGTCCCTCGGGGAGGGGGACTGGGAGCTCCTGATCGTGGACGACGGGAGCACGGACCGCACGCGGGACGTGGCCCGCTCCCTCTCCCGCCAGGACCCCAGGGTGAGGCACCTGCGTCTGGCCCGGAACTACGGCCAGTCGGCGGCCATGCAGGCCGGATTCGACCACAGCCGGGGCGAGGTGGTGGTCACCCTCGACGGCGACCTGCAGAACGATCCGCACGACATCCCGACGCTGGTGGCCAAGCTGGAGGAGGGATACGACCTGGTGACCGGATACCGGCAGCGTCGCAGGGACGCCCTCCTCCGCCGGAAGCTGCCGTCGTGGGTGGCCAACCGGATCATCCGGTGGATGACCGGCGTCAAGGTCCGGGACAACGGCTGCTCGCTCAAGGCGTACCGCCGGGAGCTCCTGAGGCGGCTGCGGCTGTACTCGGACATGCACCGCTTCATCCCGGCCATGGCGGCGGGCACGGCGGGCGCGCGGATCACGGAGATCCCGGTGGCCCATCGCGCACGTCGGTACGGGAAGAGCAAGTACGGCCTCGGAAGGACGTGGAAGGTGGCGCTGGACCTCATCACCATCAAGATGATCCGGAGCTTCCGCGACCGCCCCCTCCTCCTCTTCGGAGGAGCGGGGATGTCGACCGTGGGGGTGTCCCTGCTGTTCCTGGTCGCGACCTGGTGGGCCCTGCGCTCCCCCGGCGTGACCCGGGTCGGCGCGTACGTCTTCCCGAGCGTCGCGATGCTCCTGCTGGGGCTGGCGGGCTTCCTGACCCTCCTGGGGTTGATCGGCGAAGCGACGGTGCGCCAGGCCTCCCGGAG
>JASFUL010000529.1:0-3984 GCA_050050315.1 Gemmatimonadota bacterium | reverse complement strand
CGTCGGAGCGGGTGGACCGAGGCCCTGGAGGGTGGTGGTGGTCGTGTCGCTTCCGCGGGAGCGATCGCGGTGGAGGTCCACCCCCCAGGTCACCGCGTGGGCCCCGACGACCCCCGTGGACTCCACCCGGCCGCCCACCGTGCGCACGTCCGTGCGGTTCTCCGTCTCCACGTGGACCCGGGCGTCCCGGGGCGCTTCCGGCCCCAGCGGCGAGAGCACGTCGGTCACGAACCGGCGGCGGTTTCGCTGGACGAACACCTTCACGTCGAGTGCGTCGGCCAGGGGTAGCGACAACCCGGTCGAGCTCCAGCCACCGACCAGGCGGTCGAAGCGCTGGTCCGGGAAGGTGAGACGGACCCGGGTCGGGTCGTCCCCGAGGAGCGACGGATCCACGTAGCCGAAGCCCGTTTCCTCCGAGCGGAAGGCCTCACCCCGGAGGAAGGCCCGACCCGAGGCCCCCAGCCCGACGGCCACCTCGGCTCGGGCGTGGCGCTCCCGCGCGCCGGTGTCGTGGACGGTTCCGCCCGCCGGCAGCGCCACCTTCCCGAAGCGCCCGGACGGCGCCTCGTACGCCCCGGCCGACCGTGCCGAGGCCGAGATCCGGACGCCCGCACCACCGGCCCGTCCCTCGGCGTCGACGGCGGCCAGCGCGGCCTCCCCCGCGGTCGAGCCCGCCATCCGGACCGCTCCCTCCATCCCGGGCGCCGCCCGGGGGTCGGCTCCGCGCGTCACGAGGTTGAGGACCCCGCCGATGGCGTCGGACCCGTAGAGCACGGACGCGGGGCCCCGGACCACCTCGATGCGCTCGACCGAGCCCGGTCCCGCCAGCGCCGCCGGCTCGACGGAGCCCAGCCGGCGGCGGCTGTTGGCCAGGCGGAGGCCGTCCTCCAGGAGGAGCACCCGCTGTCCGCCGAACCCCCGCAGCACAGGCTGCCGGCGGGCGGGCCCGACGCCCTCCAGCTCGACGCCCGGCACGTCCTCGACGGATCCCAGCTCTCCAGAGGCACGCGCCGTCCCGTTCGCGTCCGGCTCCACGACGCGGACGGGAGCCGCCGTGCCGAAGACGTCGAGGGGCGTCCGGGTAGCGGTCACGTTCACCGCGTCCAGCTCGAACACCGGGTCGCCGGCCGGCGGCGCCTGCCTCCGGTGGGGGGCCAGGGCCTCCCGGGCGCGGGCCTCGATCCGACGCGCGTCGGAGGGGGCCCACCCCGCCCCGACCAGGCGAACCACACCGGCCGGGAGGAGCGGCACCTCGGCGGTGGGGTCCGGGAAGAGGGCGAGGGCGAGCCGGGCCCCGGCCTGCGGGTGGTCGGTCGCGAGCTCGACCACGACCACCCGTCGCGAGCCCCGGTCGGTCAGCCGGGCGATCCCCCGACGCAGCAGCTCTCGGTCCGCCGGGGCTCCGAGGTGCACCGCCTCGACGGGGCCCCGCGTCCAACGCACGCTAGCCCGCGCCGCGTGGGCGAGCCCTCCAGCGTCCCCCCGGTCCACGAGGAGGAGCCCGGTCTGGGCCCCTGCCGCCGTGGGAACCAGCGTGACGAGGCTCGCGAGCAGCGCGCCGGCGATCACGGCCGGTCGGCCGATCGGTCGGGGAGACGGACCTCGGCGGTCCACGGGCGGGCCGGCGCTCCCGGGCATCAGTAGACGTCGTGGGCGGTGTTCCACACGTTGAACTTGCCCGTGGGCGTGACCAGCCAGTCGCCCGTGATGCGTCCCTTCTCCTCGAGGGTCTCGTCGTCGTAGATGACGATCTCGCCCTCCCGGTCCCAGATCGAGACCCAGACCTCGTCGCCGGCCCGGTTGTACTCGAAGTGCACCGCGGCGCCGTGGTCGGCCGCCTGCCAGCAACGGTCGATCTCGGCCCGCTCCTTGGAGTAGACGCAGATCCGTCGGGTGTCCTCGGGCTCGTTGTTCAGCGGCGTGTCCACCCACACCCACTCGGACTCCGGGTGCGTCTTGACGAAGAGGCTCCCGGTCCCGTCCACGGGGATCTCCCGGACGACGCGCCACGCGTACTCGGGGTGGTTCTCCGGGTCGGCGCCGTAGACGGCCAGCAGACCCTCCCCCAGGTGGGGGGTCGCGTTCACCCACCCGTACTCCGGGTCCTGCCAGTTCGCGCCACGGCCGGGGTGGGGCTTGACGCCCGTCTCGAAGGTGGTGACCAGCTCCTGGGTCTCCAGGTCCACGACCGCCATGGAGTTGCGCATGTTGGCGGCGACCATGAAGTAGCGGCCGGTGTGGTCGAAGCCGCCGTCGTGGAGGAAGCGCTCGGCCGGGATCTTCGAGACGAGCGGGAAGCCCTCCTGCGAGTAGTCCACGATGCCCACGTGTCCCGACTCCTTGAGAGCCAGGACCCAGATCGGGTCGTGGTGGGACGACACGATGGCCGCGACCCGGACCTCGTCCAGCGGCTCCCCGGAGTCGAAGGCGTTCCCCTCGACCCCGTGGATGGTGAGCGGCTCGAGGGTCAGCCCGTCGAACACCACGTACTGGGGCGGCCAGTAGCAGCCCTGGATGAGGTAGCGGTCCTCGTACCCCTCGAACTTGCTGCCGTCCACGCTGCGGGCGTCGGAACAACCCTGGGCCTGGGCCGCGATGGTCGGCTCCGGGGTCCACAGATCGATGAGGGTCACACGACCGTCCCGTCCGACCGCGTAGAAGTAGCGGCCCGAAGAGGAGGAGCGGAGGATGTGGACCGCGAAGCCCGTGTCGAGGATCCTCACCAGCTCCTTCGTGTCCCCGTCCAGGATCGCCACCTGGCCCGCGTCCCGGAGGATCACCCCGAAGAAGTTCTCCCAGTGGCGATCGGTCTCGGGCGCCGTCGGCCGGTCCGCCACGGGCACCCGGAGGTCCCAGCTGTCGCGGATCACGTCCAGGGGCCTCTCGGGCGGGGCCGGAGGGGGCTGCTGGACGTAGCGGACCATGAGGTCGATCTCCTCGGGAGAGAGGACTCCCGACTCGCCCCAGGCGGGCATGCCCCCGGGGAGCCCGTGGGTGAGGGCCGACTGCAGGATCGTGTAGCCCAGCTCCTCGGTCCGCTCGGGCTGGATGTTCGGGCCGGTGGCACCCGTCCGCAGGACGCCGTGGCAGCCGGCGCAGCGGTTGAAGTAGATCCCCCGCGCCGTGGCGAACTCCTCGTCCGTCAGCGGCTCGTCGTTGACCTCCACGGGCTCGACGTCCGTGGGCTCGACCTCGCCGCTCGACACGGCCGCGATGTAGTCGAGCACGTGGCCGATCTCCGCGCTGTCCAGGCCCAGCGGCACCATAGCGGCCTGGAACTGCCCGGCGATCCTCTGCGCCACGGTGTCGGCCTCCTGCATCTCCTGGGGATTCGAGATCCAGCCGAGGAGCCAGTCGCGGTCCCTCCGCTCCGTGACCCCCGCCAGGTCGGGCCCGATGCGGCCTCCCTTTCCGATGGTGTGGCAGGCGACGCAGTTGTCCGTGAACACCTGCCGTCCCGCTTCGACGGAGGCGGTGTCCGCGCCTCCCCCCTCCTCCGATCCGCAGGCGGAGAGCAGGGCGAGGCAGGAGCAGGCGAGGAGGATCGGAACGCTCGGTCGACCGGTCTTCGGGACCATGGAAGCCTCCGGGGCGGAACGGGTCCGGGACATAAATCATCTTTTTATGATCTTTTGGATGGTAGGTCATCCGCCCCCGGGGACACCGTGGGGAGCTGGATGAAACCGCTGTGGGGAAATCTCCCATGCGGGTCGGGAATTCGCGGGAACGACCCACCCTTGCCCCCACCGGACCCGCGTGGTTCCTTGAGGTGGCGGAGCCGCGTCGGGCTCCCGAGACGTTTCCCGAGTCCCCTGTGAGGCCCCGTGACCGCCGACCGTCGAACGTTCCTGAAGACCAGTACCGCCGCAGCCCTCGGCCTGGGGCTCGGGGGTGCCTCCACGCCGGCCCCGGCCCACGCGGCGTCGCCCCAGGTGCGCGGACGGACCGCCGACCCCCCGTCCCTCCGTATGCTGATCCTGGGCG
>JASFUL010000528.1:0-3984 GCA_050050315.1 Gemmatimonadota bacterium | reverse complement strand
CCATCCCCACCGCCATGAGCCCGAAGGCCGCCCACCCGACCTTCGGAGCGGCGATGCGGCTGTTGAGGAGGGGTCCGGCCGCGAAGTAGAGGACCGCCATCTCGAAGAAGATGATGAAGAAGATCAACATGTTCATCCCGTGGACGGTCAGGATCCGGTAGAACCAGATCTCGTCCAGGAGATGCACCGCCTGCCAGCGGGTCAGGAGGACCCCCAGCGCCGCGATCCCCCCGATCAGGAGCGCCACCGTGGCGACGACGGCGTGGGCCTTGATGAGATGGTCCGCTTCGCGGAAGACGCGGAGGCCGGTCGTGGGGCAGGTCCGGAAGGTGGGTGCGGCGCCGGCGTGCGCGTCGGGGGTGGGCGAGGTCGAGGGGGCCGGAGCCGCCGGGCCGGAGCTCATCGGTCACCTCCGCTCTCCGCTTCCGCGAACGAAGCGTCGCCGAGGGGGCGGCCGGAGGCGGCCCCCTCCCCGTCTCCGTCGTCCCCAGACGCGACCCGGTCCACGACCTCGATCTTCCCCACCATGCGGTGGTGCCCCACGCCGCAGAACTCGTTGCAGACGATCTTGAAGTCGCCCGCCTCGGTCGGGGTCACGCGCAACCCGTAGTCGTATCCGGGCACCACCTGGAAGTTGATGTTCAGGGGGTAGAGGTTGAAGCCGTGGTTCACGTCCATGCTGGACATGTGGAGGGTGTACTCGGCGCCCCGCTGGAGGCGCAGGATCGGCCGCCACTGCCACATCATCGCCACCAGGTAGACGTCGCTCCCCGGCGGGGGCTCCACGATCGGGATGCCGTTCTCCTCCCCCACGCGGTAGTCGGCGATGAACTGGTTCGCCCGCTCGCGGTACGCCTCGGGCGTGGTCCTTCCCCGGATGCCCGTGGGATTCTGGCCGCCCCGGAGGTGCCAGACCGGCATCATCGCGAAGAGCACCATGCACCAGGCGAAGGCGATCGCGAACCAGACCTTCTCCTGGGTGTGGGCCGGCTTCCACCAGATGCCCGTCGGTGACTCCATCCCGGTCGTCTTCATGGTCCTCTCCTCACGGCAGGGGCGCGGTGGGCAGCGACAGGATCTCCCAGAGGCCCCACGCGGTGAAGCAGACGAGCATCACCAGGAGCCCGAGCCCGAGCAGCAGGAAGGGGCTGTCGTAGAAGCGCTGACCGGCGGGAGCCCGGGTCTCGTCCGTCGGCGGGTGGTCCGTTTGCGTCATGATGTCCTACCGTGTCGAGGGGGTCGGGTCCGGGGTCGATCGGGAGCGGCCGCGGGTGTTTCGACCGGTGGATCCGGTCCAGGCGTCCGCTGCGCGGTCGGGCGGGCCGGCGTGGCCAGGTCGGCCACCGTGGTCTTCTCGAAGAAGTCGGCGATCGTGCTCGACACGGTCGTCCAGCGCTCGTGGGCGGGGCAGGTCGCCTCGTCGGGGCAGCGGGTGCGACCGAGCAGGCAGTCGCCGGGCGCTTCGGGCACCTCGAACTCGCCGATGACGTCCACGAGCCGCAGCGTCTCAGGGGCTCGCGCCAGGCGGAAGCCACCTCCGGGCCCCCGCGTGGAGGCGAGCACGCCGTCCCGGGCGAGGACGTGGAGGATCTTGGAGAGGTAGTTCCTCGGCACCCCGAGGGCCTCGGCCACGTCGTCCACCCGGACCGGGTCGTCGTCGTTCGTCCGTGCCAGGTGGATGATCGCTCGGAGCGCGTATTCCGTCGTCTGCGAGAGCAACGTCCGCTTCCGGCTCGGGGTGCGGCCGCGACATCGTCACGTCCAAAACTTGTGTTGATCATGATGATATGATAAATACGATTGCGCAAGTCGCTTCCCTCCGGAACGGGAGAGCAACGAAGACCCGATGCGGCTCAAGGCCCGTACGACCGGATCCGCCCGGCGGTGGCTCGGAAAGGTCGACGCTTTCTTCAACCGCCTCTACGGCTGGAGATCCAACCCCGTCTATCACAGCGGCGCGCTGGCGGTCGCTGCGTTCCTCGTGCTCCTGGTGACGGGGGTCTACCTCCTTCTCTTCTACCGCATCGGCTCTCCCTGGCAGTCGGTGGCCGGACTCCAGGAGCAGGGGTGGGGGGGACGGTGGATCCGGGCCCTCCATCGCTACGCGTCCGACCTGACGGTGGCGGCGGTGCTCCTCCACGCGGTACGGATGTTCCTCCAGCGTCGCACGTGGGGGTCACGGGCCCTGGCCTGGGTCTCGGGGCTGGTCCTCTTCCTCGTGGTTCTCGCTTGCGGCTGGACCGGCCTGGTGATGGTGTGGGACGAGCCGGCGCTGGTGCTGGCCCGCGAGGGGGCCCGCCTCATCGACGTGATCCCCGTGTTCAGCGAGCCCCTCGAGCGGACCTTCGCCGGCGAGCGGGCGATCCCGGCGGCCTTCTTCTTCCTGAACCTATTCCTCCACATCGCGCTCCCCGTCGGGGTCGCCATGATCCTCTGGCTCCACGTGTCGCGGGTGGCCCGCCCCTCGCTGCTACCTCCGGCCAGGCTCCTCTGGGGGTCGGTCGCGCTCCTGTGCGCCGCGGCCGTCCTGGCGCCGGCGCCGCTGTCCTCGGAAGCGGACGTCTTCGCGATCCCGCCGCGGGTCCCCATCGACGCCTTCTACGCGTTCTTCCTGCCCCTGACGCGACCGTTGCCGGTGCCAGCCGTGTGGGGAATGCTCGGCGCGGTGGCCCTTCTCCTGCTGCTCGTCCCGCGGCTGAGCCGGCCGGGCCGAGGAGACCGTCCCGCGCCCTCGCGGGTGAACGAGCGCCTCTGTACGGGCTGCCGCCAGTGCGCCCTCGACTGTCCCTACGAGGCCATCGCGATGGTTCCCCGTCGGGGGGAGCGGGATGGCCTCGTCGCCCGGGTCGCGGCCGACCTCTGCGTGAGCTGCGGGATCTGCGCCGGGTCGTGCGCGCCCATGGGCGTGGGCCCCGCCGGTCGGACGGGCCGGGACCAGCTCGAGGGGGTGAAGGCGTTCATCGCCGAGCGGACGCCGGGCCCGGGCGACGTCGTCCTGGTGGCGTGCGAGCAGGGTGCGGGTGGGGCCGCGAAGCGGACGGAGTTCCGCGGGGCTCCGGTCCTGTCGGTGGCCTGTGCCGGCTCGCTGCACACGTCCGTCGTGGAGTATCTGGTACGCGCCGGGGCCGGCGGCGTGATGGTCGCGAGCTGCCCTCCGAGGGACTGCCGCAACCGCGAGGGACCGCGGTGGCTCGAGGCCCGGATGTACCACGACCGTGAGGCCGAGCTGAGGGAGCGGGTGGACCGGCGCCGCGTCCGGCTCCAATTCGCGTCCCTGGGAGAGGAGGAGGAGCTGGAGGAGGCCCTCGCCCGGTTCCGGAGCGAGGTGCGAGCGCTCGACGGGAGAGAGGGGGAGGGCCAGATCGTGCTCGAGACGGAGTGCGAGCGCGAGCAGCCCGACGGGGCCGCGCCCCTGCGGATCGCCCCGTGAGCGGGGCGCGCGTGGGGATTCGCCGGATGGCGTCGCTGGCGCTCACCCTCGGGATGACCGTCCTTCTCGTCCGCCTGTCCGCCGTCTCCCTGCCGCCCACCACCGAATCCGGTGGCGGGCTCGTGCGCCTCTCGTGGCGCCTGCGGGGCGACGCCGTTTGTCGCCGCCCGACTCCGGCCGAGCTGGAGCGTCTTCCGGCGCACATGCGGGACCCGGACGCGTGCATGGGACGGGGCTCCGACTGGGACCTCACGGTCCGGGTCGACGACACGGAGATGGTCCGGGACCGGCTCGCTCCGGCGGGAGCTCGCGGCGACCGTCCCGTGTTCGTCCTGCGGGACGTGCCGGTCTCCCCGGGTCGCCACCGCCTGGATGTGGTCTTCGATCCCGTCGGACGGCCCGGGGAGCGGGGTCACCGCCTGGAGCGATCGGTCGACGTCGCTCGCGGCGAGGTGGTCCTCGTCACCTGGGACGCCGAGGCCGAGCGGCTCGTGTTGCGGGAGGGAGCGACCCCATGAGCCCACTCTACTGGCCGAACGTGACCCTGCACGTCC
>JASFUL010000527.1:0-3985 GCA_050050315.1 Gemmatimonadota bacterium | reverse complement strand
CGATGGCCGCCTGGAGGGCGTGGTCGTCGAGGACGACACGGGGCACCTGAGAAGCGTGGGCGCGGGCGTCGTCGTGGGGGCCGACGGGCTCCGTTCGACCGCGGCCCGGCTGGTGGGCGCGGAGCCCTATCGGACCGCCCGCCACGCCACCGGCGTCCTCTTCGGATACTTCTCCGGGATCGAGGACGACGGCTATCACTGGTACTACCGTCCGGGGGTGAGCGCCGGGGTCATCCCCACAAACGACGGACAGACCTGCGTGTTCGCCTCCATGCCCTCTCGACGCTTCCACGACGAGATCCGCCACGACCCCGGCGCCGGCTTCCACCGTGTGCTGGACGAGTGCGCCCCGGAGCTGGCGCGAGCGGTGGCGCGAGGTCGACGGTCGGGCCAGCTCCGGGGCTTCCCTGGTCAGCCGGGTTTCCTGCGTCGGTCGTGGGGCCGGGGCTGGGCCCTGGTGGGCGACGCCGGCTACTTCAAGGACCCCTTCACCGCCCACGGAATCACCGACGCCCTGCGCGACGCCGAGCTGCTCGCCCGGGCGATCGTTGGCGGGACCGAGGCCGACCTGGCGGGCTATCAGGAGACCCGGGACGCCATCGCCGAGGGTCTCTTCCAGGTCACGGACGAGATCGCCTCGTTCCAGTGGGATCTTCCCGCGGTCAAGGAGATGCATCTCCGTCTCAGCGAGGAGATGAAAGGCGAGGTGGCGGCCATGGCGGCGTGGCGCCAGGAGATGACGGCGGTGGCATAGGAGGGAGGCAGAGGATGAGTAGCAGGGCGACTTCGACGTGGCCGGGGGGGATGCCGAGAGTGGGCCAGAGGGCCGAGCGGTCGCGGCACGTGGAGCCCGACGACATCCGACTCTTCACCGAGATCAGCGGCGACCGCAACCCGCTCCACTACGACGAGAAGGCGGCGGCGGCGTCCCGCTTCGGCGAGATCGTCGTGCAGGGAGGCGTCACCAGCGCGATCCTCAACGCGGTGGTGGCCGAGGACCTCCCGGGCCCGGGCACGGTCTTCCTCCACGTGGACTGGAAGTTCACGGCTCCGGCGCGGCCCGGGGACACCATCACGGGAGCGGTGGAGGTCCTGGAGGTCCGCGAGGACAAGCCGATCACGAAGCTCGCCACCACCGTCACCCGCCAGGACGGCGTCGTCGTCCTCGAGGGCACGGCGGCGTGCTACACCATGGCCCTGGCCTCGTCCTGAGCGCGTCTCGACATCTCCCCGTCCAAGGTGCTAACGTGCTCGCTCTCCCGGCAGATGACCGTCGCGATGCCCTCGCGGGCCCACTCGGGGTCGGTCCCTGGCGCGACCGGGAGCGGAGGGAGGCATTGGAGCCCGGCGAGGTCACGCAGCTTCTCAGGGCCTACGACGAGGGTGACCGATCGGCCTTCGACCGCCTCGTCCCCATCGTCTACGAGGAGCTACGCCGCCTCGCCCGACGGCAGCTCCACCGCGGCCCCCGCGGAGGCCGGACCCTGGACACCACCGGCCTCGTCCACGAAGCCTACCTGAAGCTCGCGGGCAGCTCCGGGCTGCAGCTGCGTGACCGTGGCCACCTGATGGCGGTCACCGCGCGGGCCATGCGCCAGGTCATGGTCAGCCGGGCCCGGTCGCGCCTCGCCGACAAGCGCGGGGGAGGCGCCGTCCCGGCCGAGCTGGAGGAAGCCAAGGTGGGCGTGGAGCCGGCGGCGGAGTGGCTGCTGGACCTGGACCGCGCCCTGGCCAGCCTGCGGGAGCACGACGAGCGCCTGGCCCAGGTCTTCGAGTGCCGCTACTTCGCGGGTCTGAGCGAGGAGGAGACGGCGGAGGCGCTGGGGATCTCCCTCCGGACCGCCCAGCGCACCTGGATGAGAGCACGAGCCTGGCTGCGCGACGCGCTCCAGAGCCAGCCTCGCCCTCCCGAGGCCTGAGACCCGATGACCGGGTCGGAGAGCTGGGCTCGCCTGGACGAGCTCCTGGACGCTGCTCTCGATCAGCCGCCGGAGCGCCGGCGCGCCTGGCTCACGGAGGCGTGCGCCGGAGACGAGCGGCTGCACACACGCGCCCTGTCACTCCTCGAGCTGGCCGAGACGGACGACGTCGCCCTCATCCCCGGCGGGGCCCTCGAGGGCCCGCTCTGGCACGAGGTCGCGAAGGAGCTGGAGCACCAGGGCAAGGTCGAGCTGTCGCCCGGGAGCCGCCTCGGGCCCTACGAGATCCGGGCCCTCCTCGGGTCGGGTGGGATGGGACGGGTCTACCGCGCCCACGACGGGGGACGGGACCGGGATGTGGCCCTGAAGGTGCTCTCCGAGGAGTTCGCAGCCGAGCCCAGCAGCCTCCGACGCTTCGAGCGCGAAGCGAAGCTCCTCTCCCGGCTCAGCCACGAGGGCATCGCGAGGCTCCACGGGTTCGAGGTCCTGGAGGAACGGCCCGTCCTGGTGCTCGAGCTCGCAGAGGGAGCGACCCTGGATGAGATCCTGAGCGAGCGTGCCCTGCCCCCGGCCGACGCGGTGGCCATCGCCCGGCAGGTGGCGGAGGCGCTGGCCGAGGCCCACGGGAAGGGCATCGTCCACCGTGATCTCAAGCCCTCGAACGTCAAGATCTCTTCCACCGGCGGGGTCAAGGTCCTCGACTTCGGCCTCGCCCGCAGATTCCGGCGGGCAGAGCCATCTGGCGACAGCTCCAGCGGCACCCTCACCCACTCGGGGATGGTCCTGGGCACCATCCCCTACATGAGCCCCGAGCAGGCCCAGGGGGAGCGTGTCGACGAGCGCACCGACATCTGGGCCCTGGGCTGCCTCCTCTACGAGATGCTCACCGGCCGGCGGGCCATGAGCTCCCGGACGGTCGCGGACCTCCTGCAGTCGCTCCTCAGAGACGACGTGGATCTCGGCGCCCTCCCTCCCGAGACCCCGGCAGGCCTCCGTCGCGTGATCCGCCGGTGTCTGAGAAGGGATCCCGGGAAACGCTACCAGGACGTCAGGGACGCGCGGCTCGACCTGGAGGAGGTGGGGGCGGAGTCGCTCGAGGTCTCCCGCCCGCCGTCGGCCACCGGGCCCGCGTGGCGGTCGGTTCTGCCGTGGTCCGTCGCCGGGCTGGCCCTCATGGGGGCCCTCGCGACGCTTCTCCCCTCCACGGGAAGGAACGCCCCCCCACCCGGGAAGGGGATCCGACGGCTGGTCCTGGACCTTCCTCCCGGCGTCAGCCTGCCCCGGGACGCCCCCGGCTCCCCGGCGGCCCTGTCCCCCGACGGCTCGACGGTCGTTCTCGTGGGCGAAGAGGGCGGGGCCGCCAGGCGTCTCTTCGTTCGTCGCCTCGAGCACCTCGCCTGGGACGCCCTGCCAGGCACGGAGGGGGCACGGCAGCCCTTCCTGTCGGCCGACGGGAGCGCAGCGGGTTTCTTCAGCGGGCGCCGCCTGATGAAGGTGTCACTGGACGGGGAAGAGCCACAGGCCGTCACCGACGTCGTCGAGGACCCCGGAGGTGGCACCTGGGCCCCGGAGGGGACGATCGTCTTCGGTCCCTCGTCGTCGTCCGGCCTCCTGCGGGTGGACGCTCGTGGAGGGACACCGCAGCCCCTCACGGAGCTGGCCGAGGGCGAGCTGTCCCACCGCTGGCCCCAGGTGCTCCCCGACGGAGGGACCGTCCTCTTCACCGTCGAGTACCGGGGCTCGACCTTCGACGACGCGGGGATCGAGACCGTCTCCCTGGAGACCGGCAAGCGGCGCCGGCTCGTCCGGGGAGGGGCCTTCGGCCGCTTCGTCCCGGGTGGCCACGTCGCCTACGCGCGCGGTGGACAGCTCTTCGCCGTACCCTTCGACCTCTCGCGGGGCCGAGCCACCGGAGCCGCCGTGCGTGGCCTCGACGGCGTGGCCTACGATCCTCGGACGGGAGCCACCAAGCTGGCGTTGGCCGGAGACGGGACGCTGGTCTACGTGCCCGCCCCGTCCCCCGGCGAGGCTCCGCGTCTCGTTCTCGCCGAGGGCTGGGCCCGGAG
>JASFUL010000526.1:0-3998 GCA_050050315.1 Gemmatimonadota bacterium | reverse complement strand
CTCGCCTTCATCGCGGGGCTCCTCTCCTTCCTGTCGCCGTGCGTCCTGCCGGTGGTCCCGAGCTACGTCACGTTCGTCAGCGGCGTCACCCTGGAAGAGCTCCGCGACGGCGACCGGAGGGCGGCCCGACGCAAGGCGACGCTGCACTCCGTGGCCTTCGGGGTGGGGTTCGGGATCGTCTTCATGACCCTGGGTTTCGCCGCCACGGCCGCGGGCCGGACGCTCACCCGGGCGCTTCCGTGGATCACGCGGGCGGGCGGCGCGGTGGTCGTCCTGTTCGCCCTCTGGCTGCTGGGGCCCCTCCGACGAGTGGGCTGGCTACGGGCACTCGACCGCGAGCGCCGTGTACAGACCCGGGCGAAACCCGCCGGGCTGCTGGGCTCCGTGGCGGTGGGCGTGGCGTTCGGCGCCGGGTGGAGCCCCTGCATCGGGCCGGTGCTGGCGTCGATCCTCCTCTATGCCGGACTCGACTCGACCATGGCGGAGGGGACTCTGCTCCTCGGCACGTACGGTCTGGGCCTCGCCGTGCCCTTCGTCGGCTCGGCGGTGGCCTTCAACTGGTTCCTGGCCGGCGTCGACCGTCTGCGGCCCTGGCTGCCCTGGGTCGAGCGGCTCGCCGGGATCCTGCTGCTGGCGATCGGCGTTCTGATGGTGACGGGACACTTCGTCCTGCTCAACGCGTTCCTGGCCGACATGGGCCAGCTCTTCGAACTGGAGGGACCTTGAGGCTCCTCACGCTCGCGACGGCGACCGCGGCCGTCCTCTCGTGCACGGGATGCGGCGAGGACCAGCGCTCGGACACGAGTCGGGTCGGTGCCGATCTGCTGGGAAGCCGGGGCATCAGCAGCGGCGCGGTTCCCTTCGCCTCCGAGCTGGATCGGGGCGAGCGGAGCTCGGAGCCGGATCTGAACAGCCTGGGCTGGGAGGCGGGGGACACGGCGGCGCCCATCCACGTGCTCGAGTTCAGCGACTTCGGGTGCGGCTACTGCCGCCGGTTCCACGTCGAGACGTGGCCCACGCTGCGACGGGACTACGTCGAGACCGGGAAGGTCCTCTGGAAGTTCGTTCCGATGGAGCTGGGGATCTTCGGTCCCAACTCCGAGGACGCGGCGCTGGCCGCCGAATGCGCGCTGGCCCAGGACGGCTTCCCGGCCATGGCCGAGCGCCTCTTCGGCGAGCAGCGCCAGTGGAAGCGGGCGGACGATCCCGCGCCGGTCTTCCGGCGCCTGGCGACGGACGCGGAGCTCGACGTCTCGCGTTGGGAGAGCTGCATGGCCGAGGGGAATCGCCGGGTACGCGTGCGGGCGGGCACCGACGCCTCCCGGCGCCTGGGCGTGCGGGGCACGCCGACGTTCTTCCTCGTCGGGTACGGCGCCATTCCGGGCGCCCTCCCCCTCGAGACCTTCCGCCAGATCCTGGACGAGGTCTACACGCAGGAGACGGGAGCCTCCGGGTGAGGTCGCCGGGCCCGACCCGGGACGGCCCACGGCCGCGTCGTGCCCCCCGGATCGGCCCGCCTCCCCCGGGGTCGCGTCGCCCCCTCCTCGCCCCCGCGACGCTCGTCCTGGCGGGGCTGGTGGGGTGCGGATCGTGGCCCGGATCCGGTCCGAGCTGCCGCACCGCCTCGCCCATGGCACCGCTGCCGGACGTGCTCCGGGAGTCCAGCGGCGTGGCCGTGAGCTCCCGGGCGCCGGGTGCCTACTGGACCGTGGGCGACGACCCCGACCCGCCCGCCGTCTACGCGGTGGACGCGGAGGGCAGGCTGCTGGACTCGATCCGGCTGGAGGTGCCGGCCCGTGACTGGGAGGACCTGGCCGTGGCCCCCTGCAGAGGGGACAGCTGCCTCTGGATCGCCGACACCGGAGACAACCGGGGGCGCCGCGACACCGGGGTGGTCTTCCGCGTTCCCGAGCCCGAGCCCGGGGGAGGGGGAGGGCGGGTGATGCCCGCCGAGGCCTTCCGCTTCCGCTACCCCGGATCGCCGCGCGACGTCGAGGCGATCTTCGTGCTCCCCGGCGAAGGGCTCCACCTCGTGTCGAAGGGGACCCACGGTCCTCCGACCCTCTTCCGGTATCCTCCACCCCTCCGCGCGGACTCGGTGGTCACCCTCGAGGAGGTCCAGCGCCTGGCCCAAAGGACGCCGACGCTGCCCCACCGCGTCACGGGCGCTGCGGCGTCGGCGGACGGTCGGACCGTGGCCGTCCGCACGTACGAGACGCTCTCCTTCTGGAGGGTCGGGGAGGAGGGGCTCGAGCCCACGAACCTGGGCGACGTGAGCCTGCGGACCCTCAGGGAGGGGCAGGGGGAGGCGGTGGCGCTCGGACAGGGGGGCGAGGTCGTCCTCACCAGCGAGGCGGGTCCCCTCGGCACCCGGGGCACCATCGTGGTGCTCCGATGCGACGGGCTGGAGGAGCGATCTCCCGGATCCCGGTGATCCAACGGGGGATCTCGCTCCGTCCGTCCCGGGAGGACCCCCCTCCCCGGGGATCGGCCGGGCGTGATCGTTGCGGCGCGACGTACCACGCTCGATCTTGCACTCCACGTACCCCCCCGACGGATCCCCACGCACATCCACCTCACCCCTCCCGGTCATCGCAGGACGCGAGATGAGCGACATCTGCCCCAGCTGCGGGCACCCGTCCGACCCCGACGCAGAGCGCTGCGCAGAGTGCGGCACGCCGCTCGGCGAGGACGCCGGTCTCGATCCGCTCGGGCGCAGGCTCCAGGCCCGCACCGAGGGGCGCTACCGGATCGTGCGACGGCTGGGGAGCGGGGGGATGGCCGCCGTCTACGAGGCCGTGGACTCCCTCGACCGCCAGTGGGCCATCAAGGTCCTTTCCGACGTGCTGCTCGCCCAGCCCGAGATGGTCGGTCGCTTCGAGCGGGAGGCGCGCACGATCTCGCGGCTGCGACATCCGCACGTGGTCCAGCTCCACAACTTCGAGCCCCACGACGACCTCCACTTCCTGGTCCTGGAGTTCGTGCCCGGCAGCTCCCTCAAGGACGTGCTGAGGGAGGGGCCGCTGCCGATCGCCACGGGCCTGGAGTGGTTCGGGCAGATCGCCGACGCCCTCGACTACGCCCATCGCCAGGGGGTCATCCACCGGGACATCAAGCCTGACAACATCCTCATCCGTCCCACCGGCGAAGCGGTGATCACCGACTTCGGCATCGCGAGGGACGAGACCGGGAACACCGCGCTGACGCGACCCGGCACGGCCCTCGGAACGGGCTACTACATGAGCCCGGAGCAGTGGAAGGGGCAGCGCGTGGATGGAGCCGCGGACCAGTACTCCCTCGGCGTGGTCATGTGGGAGGCCGTGGCGGGTCGGCGGCCCTTCCGGGGCGAGACGCTCACGGCGGTCATGCTGGCCCACCTCTCCCAGGACGTCCCCGACCTGGCCAGCGTCCGCGGCGACGTCCCCGCCGAGCTCGCGGCGGCCGTCGCTCGCATGCTCTCGAAGGACCCCGCGAAACGGTTTCCGTCGGTATTGGAGGCCGCGCGGGCCGCCGGTGTCGACCTCTCCGACGTGACGTCCGCGGTCACGACTCCGGGGGTCTCCGCCACGGAGGTGCCGACCGTAGTCCCGTCGAGCGGGCGCACGGAGACTCCCGGAGAGGGACGGATCGCGGAGCCCGCCCCCGAGGACGTGGTGGAGCCCGCCCGCGCGGCCACGGGGGGCCCGTCGGCGCCCACCGAGGGGGGCGGCTCGGCCGACCCGGTCCCGCCGACGCTCGTCGACCACCGGACCGCCCTCACGACGCGGCTCCAGCGGGCGGCCACCGCCGTCGGAACGGCTCTGAAGGGCTTCGGCGGACCGTCGCTCCCCCGCGCCGCGCGCCTCGCCGCGGGGGCGGCGGGTCTTGTGGTGGTCTCCCTGGTCCTGTACGCGACCCTGGGGCCCGACGGGGGAGGTCCCGACGCGTCCGGGGACTCGGGCACGCCGGCCGTCGAGCAGGGCCACGGCCCGGCGCCGGGGGAGGGCGGCGCGGAGGGA
>JASFUL010000525.1:0-4002 GCA_050050315.1 Gemmatimonadota bacterium | reverse complement strand
CGCCCTCGAGCCGTGGGTCCAGTTGCGGCCGCACGTTTCCGATAGCCGAGTCGCGCGGACGCTGGTACCCTGCAAGGGGCAGATTGCCATCGATGCATTCGGAGACCCGTGACCCAACTCGCATCCGACCTCGTCGCATGTCTCGTGGTGCCAGCGGCGTCCACGCTCTACCTCTTGTCATACCGCTCAGGTGCCTCGGCAGGTTGACCTTCTCGGACTGGTTCCGCCGGTGATCGTCCTCGGCGCAGCCGCGGTGGTGGCCCTCATTCTGGCGCGGGTCAGGACCCCGGGGTCGGCGGACCAGGGCGCGGGTGGACGCGCGGCGGGAGCCCTTGCGGTAGCCATCCCGATCCAGGGCCTCCACTTCATGGAAGAGGCGGCGGCGGGCTTTCCGGCACGGCTCGGGACGGCGCTCGGGTCGCCCGCCATGCCGGGGTGGTTCTTCCTGGCCTTCAACCTCACGTGGCTGCTGATCTGGATCGCCTCGGTGCCGGCGGTGCGAGCGGGACGGCGAGTGGGGTTCTTCACCGCTTGGTTCCTGGCGATCGCTGCCGGTGTGAACGCGATCGCGCATCCCGTCCTGGCGATCCGCGGCGGTTCCTACTTCCCGGGCCTCGTCACATCGCCTCTGGTCGGCGTCGCGGGCGTCTGGCTGGGCTTCCGCCTACTTCGGGCGACCCGGAGGCCGGCCGCCTGACGGGCCGGAAGGAGCTCCCGGGACAGGGAGTCGATCCACCTGGCCGAGGCTCGGTGCGAAAGTCGGAGGGAGTGACCGGGAAGGTCCGTGCGCTCGCGAGATACCCGGGGTCGAGTTGCTCGAGATCGGCCGGACACCACCGTCGCCCGCTCGATCCGGAACACGCCGTGGCTCTCGGTCCCCGCGAACAGGGTGGATCCCGATGCCCAGGTCTCGAGAACGGTGATCGAAGCATCGCTCGGAATCTCCGTCTCCAGCGTCCAGGTCGCTCCCTCGTCCGCGCTTCGGTACAACCCCGCCTCGGTTCCCGCCCACAGCGTTGCGTTCCAGACCTCCATCGCGGTTACGGCGTGCCGCCCCGGAATCGGCTCCGTCTCACTCCAGACCTTGCCCCGATCCTCGGATCGAACGATTCGCCCGTCCCGGGAGCCCACGAAGATCGCCCCCTTCGAGTCGACGGCGAGCGCTCGCAGCCGGTCGGCGACGGCAGCCGGGGTGATGTCGACCCAACGACCGGATCCGTCGAATCGCTGTAGACTCGGGGATCCCCCGGCGTCGTCGGTACGGGCATAGACGAATCCCCCCGCAGCAACCACCACCTGTCGGACCTCCATGGCTGGCGAGGAGCGGGCGAGATTCGCGCTGACGTCGGTCCAACTCCTTCCGCCATCCGCGGACCGATGCACGCCTCCGACGACGGGATCCGTCGCACTGAACTGTCCGGGCCCCGTGCCCGCGTACACCTTTCCCGTCTCGTCGAGCGCGAGGGAGAAGACACCCCTCGAGTGGAGTCCGCCGAGTTGCCAGGTCCGGCCAGCGTCCGCGGACCGGTACACGCCCCCCAGGGCGGGCTCCTCGAGGCTGGTGAGCCCGAGTAGGAGATCCTCCCCGCCGAGGGTCACGATGTCCCGAGGTGCCACATCGCGGAACCAACCCCCGGGCCTCCAACGCTCGGTCGAGGCATCACGCCAATAGAGGGCTCCCGACAGAGACAACCCGGATGCGCCCGCCATGAATCCGTCCTCGAGCTCGGCAACGACGCCGATCGGCACGGGTCGGTAGCCGACCACCCTGCGCGTCTCGCCCCCGTCGTCCGATGCCCAGACCCCGTCTTCCGCCGCGAGGTAGAGAGTGCCTCCCGGAAGCGCGGCGAGATCCGAGATCCGGTCCGTGAGCTCCCACCCGAGGCGGGCCCAGGTTCGCCCTCCATCCGTCGATCGGTACACGGCGCTGTCGATCACGCCGAGGAAGCCACCCCTACCGTCGCTTCCGAAGTGATCGATGAACGCGCCGGGAAGGGGCGGAAAATGCCCATCCAACGAGGTCCAGCTCTCCCCTCCGTCGTCCGACCTGAATGCCCCGCCGAAACGTGATCCCGCCAGGACCAACGCTCCCTCGGTCCACAGCGCATTCACGTAGGTGAGGGGTAGGATCACCTGCCAGGTGTCGCCCCCGTCGCGCGAGCGCGCGAGCCCTCCCGACGTACCGGCGAAGAGAGATCCGTCCCCGCCCTCGGCCAGCGAGTACACCTGCCCACCCACGCTCGGCGATGCCGGCGGAGGCAGCCAGGTCGCCCCTCCGTCGGTCGACCGCAGCACGCCGCGGGAGAAGGTCCCCGCGAGGAGGGCGCCGTCGCCGGCGCTCGAGAGGGACAGGTAGGATTCGTCCGCCGGCCCGACCTTGTCCCACGTCGCACCCCCGTCCGCAGTGCGGAAGAGACCGGCGAACGAGGCACTCAGGACCACTCCATCGGGTCCCTCGAGGAGCGCTTCGACACGGGGGGTGAGGCGGTGGGTGGGCGACGGACGCCAGCTTTGCCCATCGGTGGACCGATAGACACCGGCCAGGTCGGTCCCCACCCAGATGGAGCCGTCGCTGTGGAGCAGCAGGGCGGATGCGACTCCGCCCATTGGTGTCCCGAGCGCCGCCCACGGACCCACTGATCCGGGTGGTTCGGGCTTCTCCTCGGGCCCGGTCGCATCTCCACATACGGCGAGAGCCAGGAGCAACACGGGGGGCAAGCTGACCGAGCGCTTCATATGGGGCGACCCTCCTCGACGGTCTCGTTCGTGGATCCCCGCGTGAACTCCACCGAGCCCTGGCGGGAGTCCGTTGCCAACCACCAAAACATCGTGCGCAACCACGGCCGGACGCTATCAGGAAACTGCCGATGCGCCTTCGTTCGACTCCGGATGCCGGTGGCGGCGTACGACGAGTCGCCGCGACGCGTTGAGGGACGGTCACAGGCCATGCCGGGCAAGCTCCTGATAGCGCGGGCTTTCGCGACCCCTCTAGCCTCGTCGTTCCACACGACTCACTGCGGAGGACGACGTCCTCGAGCGGCTGCTCCGATGCACCGACCGTACCTCTCGCGGCCCGCACCCCCTGTCGCAACCCCAATGGGCCACGTCGTGCCCACTTCTCACCCTGCCCGATGTCCACCGTGAGCTCCTCGGGACGGAGGTTCGCCATCGCGCTGTGCTCGGTGCTGCTGCCCGTCGGAGGCTCGGGACAGGAGCGCGCAGCCGGGCACGCACCCGGCCCTGGAGCCCGCGTCGCCCATGCCGCGACGTATCATTCCGATCTCGGGATGGTGCTGATCTTCGGTGGGCGAACGCCTGAGGGTGTGGAGAAAAGCGACCTTTGGGGATGGGACGGCGTTCGTTGGCGTCTACTGGACGATGGAGCCGGCAGTCCGACTCCTCGGGCGCGCCATGCGTTCGCGTATGATCCTTCACGTCGGCGGGTCGTGGTCCAGGGAGGTGGGACTCCCGACGGAGATGTGGGTGATACGTGGAGCTGGTCTCCGGACGGCGGGTGGGTCCGGCTCACGGAGAGCGGTCCGGGGGCGAGGAGCCATCACCAGATGGCGTACGACCCGGGAACGGGTGCCCTGCTGCTCTACGGCGGAGGCCGGGATGGAGAGGGATTCGGGAGCGACTTGTGGACGCTGGGTGAGGAGAATTGGGGGTTGTTGCGAGAGACGCTGGCGCCGGGCCGGATCCTGGCGGGCATGACGACGACGGTTCACGGGATCGTGCTCTTCGGCGGCCTGGTCCGACGTGGTCCGAGGTCCAGGGAGCTGTGGGAGTGGAAGCGGGGAGTGTGGACGCTCCTGTCCCAGGGTGGGCCTCCTGGAGCGATCTATCCGGGCCTCGTCCATTGCGGCGCGGACGATACCTCGTTCCGCGGCACCCGCACCGGGCGACGCTGGAGCGGATAGTAGCTCCGGCCGTTCTCGAAGTCCTCCCGGAGCTTCTCACCCACCAGGAGCTCGAGCTTCCGGGTGACCGTGACGTATCCCC
>JASFUL010000524.1:0-4020 GCA_050050315.1 Gemmatimonadota bacterium | reverse complement strand
CACCACAGGGGTGAAGACCTCTTCTCCGAAGACCCGCTCGGGGAGCGCGGCCTCCACCCGCCCCCGCCCATCCGTCTTGCCCCCCTCCACGAGGCGTCGCATCGTTTCCATCGGTGGCTCTTTCGAGGGAGCGCAGCCTACACGCGGAGCGGGTGCATGAAGTTGACGCTCCACATCGGAACGACGAAGTGCGGTACGACCTCTCTCCAGAGAGCCCTGTCCCGGAGCGCGCCGAGGCTGAGCGAGGTGGGCGTGTACTACGACCACCACACACTCAACCAGAACCATTTCGATCTGCTCGTTCGAGACCCGAGCCGCTGGACCCGCGAATTCAGGTCATTGGACGACCATGCCCGGGCGCTCAGGCGCGAAGAGGCGGCACGAATCGTCGATCGCCTGAGAAAGGCAGCCGCGGACCGGAGGTACACCGAAGCCATCGTCTCGGCCGAGTACCTGTCCCTGTTCGATTCCGAGGAGGCCACCCGGTTCCTCGACCGTCTGGACCTTCCCGAGGTCGAGATTCAGGTCGTCTGCTACCTGCGGCGACCGTCCGGGCATTGGCTCTCCCTGGGCCAACAGCTTCTGAAGGCGTCGAGCACCTTCCCGGCAGCCATCGACTACCGGTACGACCTGCGGGAGAAGCTCGAGGCCTGGCAGACGGAACCCAGGGTCCGCACGATGATCGTTCGGCCCTTCGATCCCGGGCAGCTGGCCGGCGGCAGCGTGATCAGCGACTTCGTGGCCAGCGCGGTTCCTGCCGCGGCCCTCATGAGCGATGCAGATGTCCGTTCCAACGAGAGCCTGACCGCCGAAGCGGCGATCCTGCAGCAGCGCTTCCGGGAGGTGACCCATCCGGGCCTGGACAACCGGTTCACCCGGGTAGGAGCCCGCGTCATGGACGCGATCCTGGCAGCATCCACGGAAGTCCCCGGCACGCCGCTGCGGGCCCGTCCGGAACTGCTGGACCTCGTGGACAAACGACACCTCACCTCTCTGCGGTGGCTCGAGTCCAGATACGGGATCGAGCTGGTCCCTGCCGACGAGATGGACCGGCTCGAGGCACTCGAGATCGACGGGGAGCTGGGTCGAGAAACGCGCGTCGAGGAGATCTGCACCGCCTTCGATCAGAAGGCGCTGGAACGCCTCACCGCCGGCGCGATACTTCACCTGGCGAGAGACCGCGAGGGCCCGGTGGCACTGGGCACACGGCTGGCCAGGCTCGGATCCCGGATCAAGAGGAAGATGACGGGTCGGTAGCCGGCGCGTGTGGGGGGAGGCTCGGACCGGCCCGGGCGGGTATGTTCCTTGCGACCTCCCCGTACGGATGGTAGCCACTCCTCCGCGTTTGGCGAAACAGCCCATGGCGGTTCGAGAGAAGGCGACGACAGAGCCCGGCGAGACGTCTCCGCTCTCGGCGAAGCCTCTCCTGCGTGCGGACATCGAGCAAACCGTGCCGGCACGCTTCGCCCAGGTGGCCCGCCGCTTCCCGGATCATGTGGCTCTCACCGGCCAGGGGAGGCGATGGACGTACCGGGAGCTCGACCAGCGAGCCAACTGGCTCGCCCACACCATCAGGGAGCGGGCTCGGCCCGGCACGGGGTGCGTCGCCTATCTGGTGGACCATTCGCCCGAGATGGTCATCGCCACCCTGGCGGTGCTGAAGGCCGGCAAGACCTACATGGCCATCTACCCTGCGATGCCGGGCGCCAGGCAGGTGGGAATCGTCCGGGATGTGGCCCCGGAGCTGATCCTGACCACCGCCGCCCACGACTCCCGTGCCCGTGAGCTGGCGACCGGGACTTGCTCCGTTCTGCGCCTCGACGAAACCGACGGGGGGTCCGCCGAGGAAGGCCCCGAGGTTGATGCGTCGCCGCAACACGTATCGACCATCTTCTACACTTCGGGAACGACCGGCCGACCCAAGGGCGTCGCGAAGAGCCACCGGGCGGTCATGCACCGCGTGTGGCTCGCCGTCCAGCATGACGCCGTCACGCCGACCGACCGGCAGTCCCTGCTGACCCACTGCAGCTTCTCGGCGTCGGAAGTGGACATGTTCGGAGCCCTGCTCAATGGCGCCACCTTGTGTGTCTTCGACTTCGCCTCCGAAGGCCTGACGGCATTCCGGGAATGGATCGACGCGGAGCGGATCACGCTGCTCCATCCTCCCGTGCTCCTCTTCCGGCGGTTCCTCTCCACATTGAGCGCGGGGGACGTGTTCCCGTCGGTCCGGCTGGTCGCCCTGGCCGGCGACACGGTCCTGCCGGCCGACGTGGAAGCGTGGAGACACCATTTCGGAAGCTCCTGCGTCCTGATGCACAGGTTCTCGACGACCGAGACCGGCCTGCTGTGTCTGACCCGGATCGAGAGGGACGCGGTGGAGGACTCCGAGCTCCTCCTGGCGGGTCGGCCTGTCGAGGACAAGTGCCTCGAGCTCGTCGACCCGGCGGGCGAGGCCGTCGCCCCGGGGGAACCCGGGGAGCTGGTCGTCCGAAGTCCCTACCTCAGCGCCGGATACTGGCGGGATCCCGAGGCGACCGCACGGGCCTTCACTCCGGATCCCGAGGTTCCGGGTCGGCGGATCTATCGGACCGGTGACCTCGGGCGTCTTCTGCCCGACGGTCGCTTCGTGTTCCTGGGACGAAGGGACCGCCAGGTGAAGCTCCGGGGGTTCCGGATCGAGCTGGGGGAGGTCGAGGCGGCGCTCCGGCTGCACCCGGAGGTTCGCGAGGCGGCGGTCGTGGTGCGGGACCGTGGGCCGGACGACAAGCAGCTGGTGGCCTACGTGGCGCCGTCGCAGCCGCCGGGTCCGGCGGAGGAGGAGCTGCGCACCTTCCTGCAGCGGAAGCTCCCCCCCTACATGGTTCCTTCCGGATTCGCGACTCTCGAAGCCCTGCCCGTGACACCTACCGGCAAGATCGACCGCCGGGCACTGCCTCCACTGGACGGCGCCAGGCACGTGGCGTCCTCGTTCGTCGGGCCCCGGAACGACCTCGAACGGCGGCTGGTCGGCATCTGGCAGGGCGTCCTGGCGGTCGATCGGGTCGGCACGCGAGACAACTTCTTCGACCTCGGCGGCCACTCCCTGCTCGCGGCACAGATGTTCGCCGAGGTGGAAAGACGCCTCGGAGTCAGGTTACCGCTCGCCACCTTGTTCCAGGCGCCCAGCATCCAGGAGCTCGCCGCGAAGATCCGCCAGGCCGGGCAGCCGGAGTCGTGGGGCTCACTGGTGGCGATTCAACCGGCCGGCCCCCGGCGACCCCTGTTTGCGGTGCCGGGCGTCGGCGGCAACGTCATCTGTTATCGAGATCTCTCGCGGCTCCTGGGGCCGGAGCAGCCCTTCTACGGGCTGCAGTCCCGCGGGCTCGACGGAACCGAGGATCCGCGGACCGGCATCGAGGAGATGGCAGCGGCGTATCTGGCGGAGATCCGCCAGGTCCAACCCACGGGCCCCTACGCCCTCCTCGGCACGTGCATGGGGGCCGTGGTCGTGTTCGAGATGGCGCAGCAGCTGCGTGCTGCGGGAGAGGAGGTGGAGCTCCTGGTGCTCCTCGAGCCGAGACCGAGGAACGAGACTGTCGGGCGCGAGTTCCGGCCTCCGCGAGTCCGAGCGGCGCTGGAGCTGCTCGGCGGGCGGCTCCGACTCTATCTCCAGGAGCTCGCGAGACTCCGGGGCCGGGAGCGGATCCGGCACCTGGGCAAGCGGCTCCGGTTGCTGGGTCGGGCAATCGTCCGACCCGGGATGTCGGGGCTGAACGGCAGCGAGTTCCGCGCCGAAGTCGTACGCCAGAGCAACCTGGCTGCCGTCCACCGCTACCAGCCTCGGGTCTACCCGGGTCGGGTCGTCCTCCTCCTGGCCGAGGGAAGGAGTCTCGACTCCGGAGAGGACCCCAGGCTGACCTGGGCCGCGGTCGCAGGCGGAGGCCTGGAAACCCACGGCGTGCCGGGCGACGACTCGGGATTGACGTTGATGAAGCCGAACGTCGAGGCGCTGGCCGAGCGGCTGAGAAGCTACCTCGATGG
>JASFUL010000523.1:0-4027 GCA_050050315.1 Gemmatimonadota bacterium | reverse complement strand
TGCACGCCCCGCTGGCGAGCACGACCGCGCGGCAGCGCCATTCACCCCGCTCGGTGGCTACGGCGTACCCGTCTCCGGCCGCCCGCACCGAGGTCACCGGTGTGTGGGTCTCGACGGGTGCGGAGATGGTCCGAGCGTAACCCTCGATGAACTCGATGGTCTCGGGCATGGTGCGGAAGCCGTCCGGATCGTCCCCCTGGTAGGCGAAGCCGGGCAGCCTGCTCTGCCAGTTGGGGGTGAGCAGCCGGAGCGAGTCCCAACGCTCGGTCTTCCACGAGTTGGCCACCTCGCCCCGCTCCACGACCACGTGGTCGATGGAGCGGTCGGCGAGGCATCGGCTCATGGCCAGACCGGCGTGGCCGGCGCCGATGACGACGGTGGTGGTGAATCGCATGGCTCTCTCCCGAGACCCGAAGCACCCGACGGGCGCGTCAGCGCACCTCGACGCTGACGTTGGTCGGGTTGGTGATGATGTCGTAGACGGCCGAGCGCTTCTGCGACTGGGCCACGACCGCCTGGATGTCCGCGGGCGTGGCGTCCGCGTCGATCTCGTACGTCACGGTGATGCCGCTGAAGCCGTTCCGGACCTCGGGATCGACGCCCAGGATGCCCTGGATGTCCATGCCGGCCTCGAGGGTCGCCTTCACGGAGTTGAGCTGGATCTCCCGGTTCTGCGCCACGGCCGCGACCCCCGCCGTCAGGCAGCTGGCCAGTCCCGCCAGCACGATCTCGACGGGGGTGGCGCCGTGGTCCGCGGAGGCGAAGACCTCGGGGTGGTCGGCGTCGAAGGTGAAGGTCGAACGGTGCTTCTGCTCCTCGCCCAGACCGAAGAAGCCCTCGACCGTCGAGCGGCTGTGCGTGCCGTTCACCCACACGTTGGACGCGCGCCACTTGAACTGCGCGGCCTGGGGGGCCTCCGACAGGGCCTCGCGGGCCTCCAGGAGCGCCTGGACGTTGACGCCGTTGTCGACGGGGCGGGCGGTGGTGGTTCCGTTCATCGGTCTTCTCCTCGTGCAGGTGTGTCCATCCGTTGGGTGTCTCAACGGGAGATGCGCGGAGCCCGAGCTTCACCGGACAGGGATCGATGCAGCCAGAGGGCGGCCGCCACTTGACTCCTCGGCCAATACATGTACAATCATTATACAGATCACTATTTTTCTCTACAACAATTGTACAGGAGGCCCCATGAAGCGCTCGACAGCTCCCGTCGCCATTCTGGTCGGAGCCCTGGTTTTCGGTGCTTGCTCCGAGGTGGACGGTGACCCGGTCACCCCGTCCGTCGAGGCCCCGCTCGAGCAGCGGGCGCCGAAGAAGGGAGACGATCCCATCGCCGCGGTCGCGGTCGACCGGGGCTTCACCCAGCTCGTCGGCGCGCTCGGCTACGTGGACGCCGAGCTCGGCACCGGTCTCGTGTCTCTCTTCTCGGAGACGTCGGATCAGTACACCGTCTTCGCACCCACGGACGCGGCCTTCGAGGACCTCTACGCGCTCCTGACGGTGGTCCTGGGGACTCCGGTGGACGAGATCGGTGACCTTCCGCCCGAGATCGTTCTGGACGTCCTGCTCTACCACGTGACGGATGGGCGGCGCGCGGCGAACAGCGTCCTGCCCAGGAAGAACGTACGGACGATCACCTCGCTCCTGGGCGAGACCTTCGCCGTCCGTCCCGACGGCACCATCGAGGACGGGCTCACCGGCCTGCGGTCGGACGCCGCGATCGTGGCCGCCAACGTCCCCGCGAGCAATGGCATCGTGCACGCGATCGACGGGGTCATCGTGCCACCCTCGGTGGTCCAGGCGCTCACGGAGTAGCCCCTTCCCCCACCACGGGATCACATCCCGTACCGATCACGACGAAGAGGGGCAGCCGGGCACTTCCGGCTGCCCCTCTTCCGTCCCGGTCGGCGTCCGGGTCGCCTCGTCTATCGACCCGTGGCCGCAACGTCCGGTGCGCTCCCGTCGAAATCCCCCCACTTCTCCCACCAGCTCATGAGGTAGAGCTGGGTGCGCATGAAGTTCGAGGGCTTGGAGCCCGTTCCGTGGTACTCCTCCTGGAATCGGAGCAGGACCACCGGGACCCCCACGGCCTTGAGCGCCTGGTAGTACTCCTCGGACTGGGTCATGGGAGTCCGGAGATCGAGCTCACCGGTCATGATCACGGTCGGCGTGGTCACCCGGTCCACGTACATGATGGGCGAGTGCTCCAGGAAGGCGTCGGGATTCGTCCACGGGTATCCTTCGAACCACTCGTACGTCCACCGCACCACGTCGGTCGTCCCGGCCATGCTGAACCAGTTGATGACCGGGCAGCGCACCCCCGCGCCGGCGAAGCGGTCGGTGTGGCCGATGACCCAGGCGGTGAGGATGCCGCCTCCGCTGCAGCCGGTCACGAACATGTTGTCCTCGTCCACCCATCCGCGCTCGATCACGGCATCCACGCCCGCCATCAGGTCGTCGTAGTCGACGCCGGGGTAGTCGTTGTCGATGGCGTTCCCGAAGGCACTCCCATATCCCGTGCTGCCGCGCGGATTGGTGTAGAGCACCAGGTAGTCGTTGGCCGCGAAGTTCTGGAACGAGAAGTCGAAGCCGACGTCGTACATCCCGTGGGGTCCGCCGTGGATGCTGAGGATCAACGGGTAGGTCCGGTCGGGGTCGAAGTCCGGCGGCTTCACGACCCAGCCCTGCACCTGCTCTCCCCCGGTGGAGGCGTACCAGATCTCCTCGACGTCCCCGAGCTCCACGTCGGCGAGGACGTCGTCGTTCACGTGGGTCAGCTCGGCGAGCCCATCGTAGTCCGGCAGCCGGTACCGCACCACGTCCCCCGGCTCGTGGGGAGATGAGCGGGTGCCGACGGCGACGCCGTCGTCGGTCATGGAGGAGAGCGAGAGCATGTGCGTGCCCTCGGTGAGCCGCCGGGGGCTCCCCTCCAGGGGGAAGTGCCAGACGTCCATGGCGCCGCGGTCCTGGACGGCGGCGTACAGGCTTCCACCGTCGGCCGCCCACACGAGGGGCTCCAGGTCGCGGTCGAGGTCTCCGGAGAGGAGCCGGCGACCCGAGCCGTCCGAGGCGATGAGGTAGAGAGAGGCCGCCCGGTACGTGTCGTCGGTCCGGGGGGTGCCGCTGAAGGCGATCCAGCGTCCGTCGGGCGACACCACGGGCCCGGTCCAGATCCCCGGCTCGGACGTGACCCGTCGGACCGCACGGTTCTGGACGTTCACCGCGTAGATCCGAAGGTCCTGGTACGCCCGGTCCCAGTCCTCGCCCAGGAGGCCGGAGAACACGATCTCACGGCCGTCGGGGGTCCAGTCGAACGAAGCCCCGAAGCGGAGTCCCACGAAGAGGTCCCCCACGACGCCCTCCCCCGTCGTGAGCTGGCGGGCCGACCCCCCCACGGCGGGCACCACGAACAGGTGGTACGTTCCGTCGTCCAGGAATCCGGTCCGGTCCATCCGGTAGTGCACGCGATCCACCACCCGCGGAGGGGCCGTCCACTCGGCTCCCTCGGGTCTCGGCGGCAGGTCGACGCTCCAGCGGTCCTCGTCGGGCACGAACATCGTGAAGGCGAGGCTCTCTCCGTCGGGAGACCAGCGGAAGCCCGAGGGCGTCTCCTCGGTACGGGTCACCTGGGAGACGGCCCCCTCGGCGTCCATCCAGCGCACGTGGATCTGGGGGCGATCGTCCTCGTCCGGAGCCATGAAGGCGATCCGGCTTCCGTCCGGTGACCACCGGGGTGCGCTGCCCTCGATCAGGAACCGCTGGCGGCCCCCGTCGGCGTCCATGATCCAGATCTCGGAGTCCCACGCGTCGTCCCGGGCGTCCACGCGGCTCCGGGTGTAGAGGATCCGACCTCCGTCGGGCGAGATCTGGACGTCCCCCACCCGCTCCCACGCGAGGAACCGGTCCACCGCGAGGCGTCCCTCGAGGGCGCCTTCCCCTCCACCTTCCCCCTGTCCGACCGCCGGCCCGGGCCGGACCGCGAGAAGAGCCAGGACGAGCGCCACGAGGAAGGGGGAGACAGAGCGCGCGG
>JASFUL010000522.1:0-4059 GCA_050050315.1 Gemmatimonadota bacterium | reverse complement strand
ATGGTCGCGTCCCGAATGGCGCGCTGATCTGCTCCGTTCCCTCCCCCTCCTTCTCGTGTTCGTCGCCGCCTGGGCGCTCGGCGAAGCCGCCGGGTGGGTCCTCGGCGTGGGCGACGCCCCCGGGAGAGTCAGATAGATGGCCGACGCACCGGCGCAACTCGAAGACAACGGACCGACGCGGGACGTGGCTCCCGTCCGTGAGGGAGACCACGTCGTCGTCGTGGGGGGCGGGCCCGCGGGCCTCACGGCCGCGTACCTGCTCTCCAGGAAGGGCTATCGGGTGACCGTCTTCGAGGCCGAGGACATCCTGGGCGGCATCTCCCAGACGGCCCAGTACCGGGGCTTCCGGTTCGATATCGGGGGGCACCGCTTCTTCACGAAGATCGATCCCGTGAACCGGCTGTGGCACGAGATCCTGGGCGACGAGTTCATCTCGGTGCCCCGCCTCTCCCGCATCCACTACGAAGGGAAGTACTTCAACTACCCCCTGAAGCCCGGCAACGCGCTCCTCGGGCTCGGACCCTGGAAGGCGCTCCTGATCTTCCTCAGCTACGTGAAGTGGCACTTCTGGCCGTACGAGAGGGAAGAGAACTTCGAGCAGTGGGTGACGAACCGCTTCGGCAAGCAGCTCTACGAGATCTTCTTCAAGACCTACACGGAGAAGGTGTGGGGCATCCCGTGCACCGAGATCCGCGCGGAGTGGGCGGCCCAACGCATCAAGGGGCTCTCGCTCTACCGCGCCATCCTCTCGGCCGCGTCCATCACGAGGCGGCCGACGAAGATCAAGACGCTCATCAACGAGTTCCAGTACCCGCGGCTCGGACCCGGACAGATGTGGGAGACCTGCGCCGAGAAGATCCGGGAGATGGGCAACGAGGTGCACCTCGAACAGCGGGTCGAGCACATCGAGGTCCTGGACGGGAGGGTCCGGGCGGTCCGGGTGGCCACTCCCGAAGGCGAGACGCGGGTGGAGTGCGACCACGTGATCTCGTCCATGCCGGTGCGGAGCCTCGTCCGGTCCATCGATCCCGCCCCGCCCGCCCGGATCCGGGAGGCGGCCGAGGGCCTCAACTACCGGGACTTCCTCACCGTCGCGCTGATCCTCGAGGGTGAGGATCTCTTCCCGGACAACTGGATCTACGTGCACACGCCCGGGGTGCGGGTCGGCCGGATCCAGAACTTCAACAACTGGAGCCGGGACATGGTGCCCGAGGAGGGCAGGACCTGCCTCGGCCTGGAGTATTTTTGCTTCGAGGGCGACGGGCTGTGGACCTCCAGCGACGAGGATCTCGTCGCGCTCGGCACCCGCGAGCTGGCCGAGCTCGGCGTGGCGGGGGGCGCCCCGGTGGTGGACGGGACGGTGGTGCGGATGCCGAAGGCGTACCCGATCTACGACAAGGAGTACCGCCAGCACATCGACGTCGTGCGCGAGCACATCGACCCCATCCCCAACCTCCACACCGTGGGGCGCAACGGGATGCACAAGTACAACAACCAGGATCACTCCATGCTCACCGCCATGATGGCCGTGTGGAACATGGAGGGCGCGCGCCACGACCTCTGGGCCGTGAACACCGACTTCGAGTACCACGAGGAGCAGAAGCTCGAGCCCGAATCGGCCGACTCGGGAGCCCTCGCGACTTCGGGCGGTTGACCCGTTGAAGATCGGCGTCGACGGTGCCTGCTGGGCGAACCGGCGGGGGTACGGGCGTTTCGCCCGCGAGATCTGCCGCGCCATGATCCGGGAAGCGCCGGAGCACGAGTTCGTCTGCTTCGTCGACCCCGAGGCCGAACGCACGTTCGCGCCGGACGAGCCCAACGCCCGGCTGGCCCGGGTGCCCCAGCGGCGGGCGCCCACGGCGGCGGCCGCCGCCGACGGGTCGCGCTCCCCCGTGGACATGCTGCGCTTCACCCGCGCCGTCTGGGGGGAGTCCCTGGACGCCTTCTTCTCGCCGTCGGTCTACACCTTCTTCCCCCTCCCGCCGGGCCTGCCGGCCGTGGTGACCATCCACGACGCCATCGCCGAGCGGTTCCCCGAGCTGACGCTCCCTTCGCGGAGGGCCCGGCTCTTCTGGCGGCTCAAGGTCTCCCTCGCGCTCAGGCAAGCGGCGCTGGTCCTGACCGTGTCCGACTACGCGCGCCGGGACGTCGAGCAGGTACACCACGTGGCCGGCTCGCGCATGCGGGTGGCCCTGGAGGCTCCGGCCGAGGCGTACCGCCCCCGGGAGGACGACGAGGCCGTGGAAGCGGCCGCCCGCCGGACCGGGGTCCCCGAGGGCGCCCGCTGGTTCACGTACGTCGGGGGATTCAACCCGCACAAGAACGTGGACGTCCTCGTCCGGGCCCACGCGCGACTGGCCGAGGAGCTCGGCGACGCGGCCCCGCACCTGGTGCTCGTGGGGTCCACGTCCGGAGACGTCTTCCACGGGAGCCTGGCACAGATCCGCGCGGAGGTGGAGCGACTCGGGACGGGCTCGCGCGTCCACTGGCCCGGGTACGTGCCCGACGACGAGCTGAGTCACCTGCACACGGGGGCGCTCGGACTGGTGCTGGTCTCGGAGGCCGAGGGGTTCGGCCTTCCGGCCGTCGAGGCGGCGGCGTGCGGGTGCCCGGTGGTCGCGACCATCGAGAGCCCCCTTCCCGGGCTCCTGGCGGGCGGCGGCATATTCGTGGAACCCGGGGAGGAGGACGCGCTCCACGGGGCGCTCTCCCGTCTGGCGCGGGACGAGTCCACGCGCCGCGCCATGGGGGCCGCGGCGCTCGAGCGGGCCGGGGAGCTGTCGTGGCCGCGGGCGGCCCGGGCGGCCCTGGACGCGCTGGCGGAGGCGGCCGCGTGAGGCTCCTTCGCTTCTGCTTCGTCACGACGTTCTATCCACCCTGGACGTTCGGTGGGGATGGGATCACCATCCAGCGGTTGGCCCGGGCGCTCGTGGGGCGCGGCCATCACGTGACGGTGATCCACGACGTGGACGCCTGGGAGGTGCTCGCCCCGTCCGGAGCACGGCCGGAGTCCCAGGAGGCGGACGACGGCGTGGAGGTCGTGTCGCTCCGGTCGGGCGTGGGCCCGCTGTCGTGCCTCCTGACCCAGCAGACGGGGCGTCCGATCGTCCACGGCGGCCGGATCCGGAGCGTGGTGGAGCGAGGTGGCTTCGACGTGCTGCACTTCCACAACGTCTCGCTCGTGGGAGGACCCGGTGTGCTGTCGATCGGCCGCGGGATGGTCAAGATCTACACGGCCCACGAGCACTGGCTCGTCTGTCCGATGCACGTTCTGTGGCGCCACGGGCGCGAGCCGTGCACGGGCAAGCAGTGCCTCCGGTGCACCCTGGTCCACCGGCGACCGCCCCAGCTCTACCGCTACACCGGATTCCTCGAGCGTCAGCTCGACGAGGTGGACGTCTTCGTCGCGCTGAGCGAGTTCAGCCGACGGAAGCACCGGGAGTTCGGCTTTCCGAGGGAGATGGCGGTGTTGCCCCCCCTCCTCTCCGGGGGGGAGGAGGACGAGCCGGCGGACCCGGAGCCTCCGCACCCGCGACCGTACGTGCTCTTCGCCGGCCGCCTGGAGCGAATGAAGGGACTGGACGACGTCATCCCCGTCTTCCGGGACGCTCCCGACCTCGACCTCCTGGTGGCGGGGCGGGGAGAGCACGGCGAGGTGCTCCGCCGGCTCGCGGGAGAGGCCCGGGGCGTACGCTTCCTGGGCTGGATCTCGCCCGCGTCGCTCCGCAACCACATCCGTCACGCCCTCGCCGTGCTGGCGCCGACGGTGGGGTTCGAGACCTTCGGGCTCACCCTCATCGAGGCCTTCCGGGAGGGGAGGCCCGTGATCGCCCGCCGCCAGGGGCCCTACCCGGAGATGGTGGAGCAGTCCGGCGGAGGCCTCCTCTTCGACGGGCCGGAGGACCTGAAGACCGCCCTCGCCACCCTGGCCGGCGACCCCGACCTCGCCGACGCGATGGGGGCTTCCGGACGGCAGGCCTTCCAGCGACTCTGGAGCGAGGAGGCCGTGCTCCCCCGCTACCTGGAGCTGGTCCACCGGGAGCTGGAGCGGAAGGAAGT
>JASFUL010000521.1:0-4063 GCA_050050315.1 Gemmatimonadota bacterium | reverse complement strand
CCGGCGGGACGGCCGCTACCTCGTCGGCCGGCGTCCGGGGGGGAAGCGACACGGCGGGCTCTGGGAGTTCCCCGGGGGCAAGATCCGGCCGGGTGAGAGCGACCGCGAGGCGGCCGCCCGGGAGCTGCGGGAGGAGCTCGCGCTCACGGTCGTCGGTCTGGGGCGGACGCTCCACCGCGCACGGGACGCGGGCTCTCCCTTCGTGATCGAGTTCGTCGAGGTCGAGGTCGGCGCCTCGGACCCGAGGCCCATCGAGCACGACGAGCTGCGCTGGTGCGAGCCCGGGGAGCTCCTGGAGCTGGCCCTGGCGCCCACGGACGCCGTCTTCGCCCGCTCCCTCGTCCCGGACTGACGCGTGGCCAAGGGGGGGCTGCGGCGGGCGGACGTTCTCACACGGCCGCTCGCCGTGGCCGCCGTGGACGGCGGCCGGAGCTGGCGGCGTGCCGTCAGCGGTTGCGGAGCGACGCCGGCGGGCTCCCCTCGAAGCGCCACACCTCGCCCCCCCCGTCCGGGCGACGGGCCGCGACGAAGCGGGCCGGGGCGCCGACCTCGAGCGCCCCGTCGGCGTCCATCATCTCGGCGGTCGGGATGAGGTAGAGGCCATAGGCCTGGATCGTGTCCCGAGCCTCGTATCCGCCCAGGTCCCCCACGTCGGCGACGGTGCCGCCCTCCATCAGGAGGGGGCGCTCGAAGTCCACGAGCACGTCGGCCGTCAGCGGCGGCAGGCCGGGCGGGACGAACGTGCCGCCGACCACGAGCAGGTCGCCGACCCGGCGGCCGTTCCGGGGAAGGCTCGTATAGGCCGCCATGGAGACGTCGTCGAGCGTTTCCTGGGCGATCGCGTCGAGGGCCGAGAGGATACCCACGAAGTTGACCCGCCGCAGGAACTGCTTCTGCGGGTCGCCCTCCCACCCGCCGGACTCGATCAGCACGGCGCTGGCGCCCCACGTGGCCATGAGGTCCCCGAAGGCCCGGGGGTTGAACGTGTCGTCGTACCGCGCGATGTGACCGTTGACCAGCGGCTCCACGGCCATACGGATGGCTGCGGCCACCCGCATGGCCCTCGCCCGTCGAGCGTTCAGGCTCCGGGCCTCGTCGAAGGCCGGCGCCAGCAGGGCGATGGCCACGCCGCGGTCGCTGCTCCCGACCCGCGTTCCCACGTTCTGGTCGTGGAGGTTGAAGGCGTACTCGGGCTCCACCCGGTCCCGGACCTCCTTGAGCGCCCGCCCCTCGGGCGTCGCCAGCCGGCGTGCGTCCCGGTTCACGTCCACGCCCTGGGCGTTCCGGCGCTGGAAACGGGCCGCGCCGTCGGGGTTCAGGACGGGCACGAAGTGCAACGTGAGACGTTCGCCCAGGCGTCGCGCCAGGGGCCCGGCCGAGCCGAGGAGCCGGAAGATGTCGGCCAGCGCCATGGACGCCGTGCTCTCGTCCCCGTGCATCTGGGACCAGAGGAGCACGGGGACCGGGCCCGTCCCGAACGTCACCTCCCGGATGGGCCTTCCTTCCGCGCTCCGACCGACCTCCTCGACGCGCAGGGCCTCCGACGCCGACACCACCGGCAGCACCACCTCCCAGTAGGTCTCGGGTGAGAACCGCCGGTCGTCCAGTCCCGCCACCCCCACGTCCTCGTGGAGGGCGACGAGGGCCCGGGTCGTTTCGCCCGACGGCACGGGGGCCGACTCCATCGGGGGGGTGCAAGACGGCAGGCCGAGGACGAGGCCGAGCAGGACGCCCGACGTCGCGCCGACGCCGGGGTGGGACGAGAGGGCTGTGCGGGGATTCACGGGGATCTCCTCTCGGCTCATCGACCGTAGACCAGGTAGGGCCGACGCAGCGCCCGGAAGTCGGCGAGGGGGCCGGCCCAGGCGCCGGTGATCTCGTCGAGGGAGCGACTTTCGTCGATCTGCGCGCGCAGCCGGTCGGTGCCGGCCAGACGGTCGAAGTGCGACTCGAGCCACTCCCACCGGTCCCCGGCCAGGCGGCGCGCCTCCAGCAACGCGGCCACCGCCGTCCGCGTCGGGTCGTACACCCCCGGGTCCGTGACCGTGAAGCGCACCCCCGCCACCGTTTCGCCGTCGTACTTCCCGTCTCCCGGCGCCTCGGGCACGAACGTAACCGCCTCGATCCGAACCCCCGGAAGGTCGTGTTCCGCCATGTTCGCGGCCAGCGCCCCGCCGTCGAGCCAGGGAGCGCCGATCCACTGGAAGGCCCGGTCCGTGCCGCGACCGACCGAGAGGTTCGTCCCCTCGAACAGGCATGTCCCCGGGTAGTGGAGCGCGCTCTCCAGGGAGGGCATGTTCGGCGAGGGCGGGATCCACGGCAGCCCGGTGGCGTCGAACAGCATCCCCCGTCTCCACCCCGCCGCGGGAACCACGTGCAGCTCCACCTCGATGCCGAACTCGCCCACGTACAGCCGGGCGAGCTCTCCGGGGGTCATGCCGTGACGCATGGGGACCGGGTAGAGGCCGACGAACGTCGAGAATGCGGGATCGAGGACGGTGCCCTGGACGTGGACGCCGTCGATGGGGTTCGGCCGGTCGAGCACGACGAAGGGGATTCCCGCTTCGCCCGCGGCCTCCATGGCCCGGGCCATCGTGGAGACGTAGGTGTAGTAGCGGGCGCCGACGTCCTGGATGTCGAAGAGGAGCGCGTCGACGCCCTCGAGCGTCTCCGGCGGGGGGCGACGGGTGGAGGAGTAGAGGGAGTGGACGGGCAGCCCGGTGCGCGCGTCCGTCCCGCTCTCGACGGGGTCGCCGGCGCCGGCGTCCCCGCGGAGCCCGTGCTCCGGACCGAAGAGCGCCACGAGCTCCACGCCGGGGTGCTCGTGGAGGAGATCGATGGACGAGCGTCCCGCGCCGTCGACCCCGGTGTGGTTGGTGACCAGCGCGACGCGGCGGCCCTCGACCAGGTGGAGCGAGTCGGACAGGAGGACCTCGACCCCCGGCCGGATCGGGCCCTCCTCGACGTCACCCCCGGGGTCGCCCGGGGTACGATCAGCGGAGCGTCGCGCTCCCCCCTCCTCGGAGGGGCTGCAGGCGGAGGCGAGGAGCAGGACGAGGAGAAGGTGGAGCGGGCGTTGTGGCCTTCCGATCGAGTCCATAGGTTCCGATCCGCCCTCCCGTGGATGTGCTCGGCGGGGAGCCCCGCCGACTGGACGTCAACATCGGCCGCCTGCCGGATGTCGTCAACGAGGAGAAGCGCTCCTTCGAGAGTTCGCCACCGACCGACAGCCGCAGGCCACGTGCAGCGCTCCGAGCCCCTCCACGACTCCGCAGGCCGTGAGCGAGGCCCGCTTTCGCGGGCCGTCGTCCTCTGCTCGCTCGTCGTCGTGGCCGCGGCGTGCTCGAGCGCCGGGTCCGCCGACGTCGCCGAGACCCCGCCGGAGCCCGCGCCGGTCACCGGGGTGGAGCCGCCCGGACCGGAGGAGCCGCCGCAGGACACCGCGCGGATCCCGGGGCCCGACACGGCCACCGTCGCGGCCGCGGCCGGGGACCAGCCGGCGCCCGACACCGCGGGATCGCCGGCGTCCCGGGCGGAGGAGGCCCTGGCCGGCCTGACGCTCCGGGAGAAGATCGGCCAGATGATGATGCCGGTCGTCCTCGGCGATTTCGCTCCCGAGGGAACGCCGGGGCACGATCGCGTCGTGGAGCTGATCGAGGAGCAGGGGATCGGCGGACTGATCGTCTCGGTGGGCTCGCCGAGCGACGTGGCGGTGAAGCTCAACGACTTCCAGCGCCACTCCCGTCTCCCCCTCCTGGTCGCGGCCGACCTCGAGACCGGCGCCGGCTTCCGGATGAAGGGCGCCGTCCACCTCCCCACCAACATCCTTCTCGGGGGCGCGACGGACTTCCCGTCGCTCATGGCCCTGGGCGCCACGGGAGACACCACGCTGGCCTACGAGATGGGCCGCATCACCGCGGTCGAGGCCAGGGCCGTCGGCATCCACGTCCCGTTCGCGCCCGTGCTCGACGTGAACTCCAACCCCGAGAACCCGATCATCAACGTGCGCTCGTTCGGCGAGGACCCCGAGCAGGTGGCGCGTCTCGGCTCGGCCTTCGTCCGG
>JASFUL010000520.1:0-4088 GCA_050050315.1 Gemmatimonadota bacterium | reverse complement strand
TGGGGATCAGATCAGCCCCGGGACCGGCTTCCCCTCGGCCAGGCGGCGATTCATCGGCTTCGGTGAGGCGTCCCTGGCCGACCGCCTCGCCGAGCGGCGGCGGTTCTCCCAGGTCGTGGCGGGCCCGTCCAACCTCCGCCACTCGCGGATGCGTCGCGATTCGTCTACGCGACGCGACGTCCGACCACGACCCCTCTCTACGCCGTCGAGCAGCACCACCTCTGCAAGGCGCCGGAGGAACATCGGAACTGCGCGACGTGGGTCTGCTGGCAGCGGGTGAGGGCGTCTGAAGAGTCAGCGTCCTGCGGGCCGCCGGAGGAGGGCCGCGAAACGTCTGGGGATGTCGGCAAGGCGCCGTGCGTGGGCGAGAAAGTCGACGGGCCGGGCCCGGCGGAACCGGTGCATGGGAGACTGGAGCCGGGCTCTTTCGAGGTTGGAGGCGTTCACGAAGTCCGGAATCGGGGTGACCCCCCGATAGCTCTCCAGGGGCCCTTGATAGATGTAGCCGTCACAGAGGGTGGCAAGATCGAAGCTCTCGTACCCGTGCCTGTAGACGGCCGTCTCTCCCGGTAGGTCGGCGAAGGGACTCCCCACTACGTCGAACCCCACCCGCAGGCTGCGCAGCCCTGGGCTGGACTCGAAGAGTGCGTCGATGAGGCCGTCTGCCGGCCTGACGAACCCGGCCTGGTAGCCTTGGGCGCTGAACCACGGCGAGTGAAGGGAGATGGTGAAGGCTCGATCGCCGAGCGCCTCGTACACCCAGTTGCCGGCCCTGACATCACCGAAACGTACGAACTCCGCGTCGACCACGATCGGCTGGCGGTAGCGGGTGAAGGAGTGGTGAAAGCCCATGTGCGCCAGGACCTTCTCGCCTCTCTCCACCTGCTCCAGGATCGGGCGGGCCCAGTCCTCCTCGGTCTCGCCGTGCCACACCTGGCGGCGCACCTGGGGGTTCTGCTCGTCGGACGGAGACTCGATGACGCTCCAGTCCGGGGCGTTGTTGACTCCCACCACCCGGAAGATCGGGGCCCGGTCGGGAAGGTCGCGGTTGAGCTCCCAGGCCGCTCGGAAGACGTCCACGTACTCCTGGTAACCCCAGTGGACGTACATCCTGAAGAGGATCTCCCGTGCCAGGGCCTCGTCCCAATCCGGAGCCGCCACCAGTGAATCGAGGAGGGGCTGGTCCGCTCGGCGCGCGAACTCCGTCGCCAGGACGTGGACACCCGCCTCGTACACGAGGGGAATGAGCCGCTGGATCAGTTCCAGGTCGTGGCGAATCCGATGCCATTCTCCCAGGAACACGACGTCGTGATCCCGGAGCTTCTCCACCACGTACATCTCGGGGGAGTTGTAGTTCTCGACAACGTACCCTGCGAGCTGGTCGCGAAGCTCGGTGGTGAGCGCGGCGGGGGTCTGCGCCACCACGCCCCGGCATACGGGGATGCCGAGCAGGATGGAGGCCACGACAGCCGTGGATCGTGCCAAGAGGTGCTCCCGGTGCCGTTCCTCCAGTGGACATCCGCTCCGCCCCGACCTGCATCTCGCCATGGCAGGCTGGAGCGTCGGGGTGAACTATCTCAGTTCTCAGCGTCTACCATCAGATGCGGAAACGCCAGGGTCATGCGATCGAGCCTCGGGGTTTCGGTGTTCCGGGTGGGCGTCGGTCCCGTGCCGTTCCTCCTGGCCGGCCGGCTCGTGGAGGGTCTGATCCCCGGGGTGGGCCCACGAACAACAAGTCGAGCCCGCGTCGTATCTCACGGTGCGGGCTCGACTTGTGAGGAGTACGCCCGACAGGATTCGAACCTGTGACCTCTGCCTCCGGAGGGCAGCGCTCTATCCAGCTGAGCTACGGGCGCGTCGGCAGCCCTTATGATCGTGGGGGTGTCACGCCCGGTCAAGACGGCCCGACGGGGCTCCACGTCCTCCTCCGGGCCGAGGTGGAGCGCGCCCCGGCCACCGACCGTCGGGGTCGATGACCGGCGGCGGCGCCCCGGTCGTGCGCGAATAAGCCGAGTTCTGTCTCCGCGTCCGGCGCGGGGCGCCCTGGCGGAGGAGGACCATTTCTCTGGGGCCGCCGTTGCCGGCGGTCTCGTGCGGCCTACCCGGGACTCGAGCGGGACGGGCCGTCCCTCGTCTCCTGCTTGGCCTTGCTCCGGGTGGGGTTTACCGTGCGACGCCCGTCTCCGGACGCCCGGTGCGCTCTTACCGCACCCTTTCACCCTTGCCTGAGCCCGCCTCCCCGAGGAGGGGGCCATCGGCGGTCTGCTCTCTGTGGCACTGGCCGTCACCGGTCCGTCGACCGGACCGGCGCCCGGGTGTTACCCGGCACCCTGCCCTGCGGAGCTCGGACTTTCCTCCGACGGCACCTACCGTCCGGCCCTGAGGCACGGAGGTGGCCCGCCGGCGATCCTCACTGCGCACCCGGAAGGGTACCCCGCCCGCGGGAACCAGGGTCCAGGGTGGTGGCACCGCACGGGGGCTGTTATCACTTCTGCACGCGTTCCGACGATCGTCCTCGCGAGCCTCGCCGGAGGAGCGACCGCCATGTGCTCTCCCGCCCGGTTCCGCACGTTCCACCGGCCGCTTCCCCACCGCTTCCCCCAGTCGCGAGCCGAGCGTTGACGCCAGCCAAGACCCCGGGAGGCGAGCCGGCCCGTCCCGAGAAGACCCAGGTGGCACCGGGGCGTCCCGGCGGCCTGGGGACGTTCGGCGGCGTGTTCACGCCGTCGATCCTGACCATCCTCGGGGTCATCATGTACCTGAGGTTCGGGTGGGTGGTCGGGAACGTGGGGCTCATCGGGGCGCTCCTGATCGTCACGCTCTCGACGTCCATCACCTTCCTGACGGGGCTGTCCATCGCGGCGATCGCCACCGACCAGCGAGTGCGCACCGGCGGTGCGTACTACATGATCAGCCGGTCGCTGGGGATCGAGACCGGGGGCGCCGTGGGCATCCCCCTCTACCTCGCCCAGGGGCTGAGCGTCGCGCTCTACACGGTCGGCTTCGCCGAGAGCGTGGCGAACGTGTTCCCCTCCGTCGACCAGCGCACCGTCGGCCTGATCACCACCGTGCTCGTCGCCGGCCTGGCGCTGACCTCGGCCAAGGCGGCCATCCGGGCGCAGTACGTCATCATGGCGGCCATCGCCGTCTCCCTCGTCTCCCTCGTCGTCGGCAGCCCCCTGGAGGGCACGACGGTCGAGATGTGGGGCGTCCCGGCCCACCGGTCGGTCCCCTTCTGGCAGGTGTTCGCGGTCTTCTTCCCCGCCGTGACCGGGATCATGGCCGGCGTGAACATGTCGGGCGATCTGGAGAATCCCGGACGGGCGATCCCGCGGGGCACCTTCTGGGCCATCGGCGTCGGCTACGTCATCTACATGGGCCTTCCGGTGCTGCTCGCCAGCCGGGCCGACGCCTCCACCCTCGTGGCCGATCCGCTCGTCATGCGCAGGATCGCGTGGTGGGGCGACGCGATCCTGCTGGGCGTCTGGGGGGCCACGCTGTCCAGCGCCGTGGGGAGCATCCTCGGGGCCCCCCGGGTCCTCCAGGCCCTCGCCCGCGACGGCGTGTTGCCCCGTCCGCTGAGGTGGCTCGGGACCGGCAGCGGCGATCAGGACACCCCCCGGCTGGGCACGCTGCTCACGCTGGGGATCGCCTTGGTCGCCGTGTGGTTCGGGAACCTGAACGTCATCGCCCCCATCCTGACGATGTTCTTCCTGACCACGTACGGCGTGCTCAACATCGCCGCCGGCATCGAGCGCTTCCTCGGGAGCCCGTCGTTCCGCCCCCAGTTCCGGGTCCACTGGGGATTCTCGCTCCTGGGAGCGTTCGGCTGCGCCGCCGTGATGTTCCTGGTGAACGCCGTGGCCACGGTGGTGGCCGTGATCTTCGTGATCGCGGTCTTCCTGTGGCTGGAGCGGCGCGGCCTGGAGGCGGCATGGGGGGACGTCCGGCGCGGCCTGTGGATGGCCCTCACCCGGACCGGCCTCCTCCGCCTGCCCACCGAGCTCGACCCCCGCAACTGGCGACCCCACTTCCTGGTCCTCTCGGGCGCTCCCACCCGGCGCTGGCACCTCGTCGAGCTCGCCGAC
>JASFUL010000519.1:0-4090 GCA_050050315.1 Gemmatimonadota bacterium | reverse complement strand
CGGTTCCCGCCCGGACCTCGTAGTCGCCGGGCTCCCAGGACGACGCCTCGCCCTTTCCGTTCCCCTCCTTCCGGTGCACACGGACGACCGCCGTGGCCGGCGCGGCCCCGTCTCCCGTGGCCCGCAGTCGTACCACCTGGGCCCGCGTGACCACCTCGACCCCCCCGGCCTCGGCCGCCGGGAGCTGGACCCGGTCCGTCCCCTGCTTGGCCCGGTTGGGGCACCCCAGGTTGCAGAGGCTCGAGCCCCGGCACCCCTTCACGTTCACCGGGAACCGACGGGCCTCCCAGCCCAGCCGGCGGCACCCCTCGAGGAAGAGACGGTTGTTCTCGTTGATCTCGTCGTCGGGGAGGAGGTGGACGTGGTTCTCGGCCATGTAGCGCTCGGTCCGCGCCACGAGGTCCCCGTGCTCGAGGCCCGGGACGTCCCACCCCTCGATCACGCGTCGCGGAGGCTGGAGTGAGGTGCCCGTATAGACGGCCGTCGAGCCTCCGTACGCGCGACCGAAGGCGAGGGTCATGGCGCCGTCGGCCGTGAGGAAGCCTCCAGCGTCCTCGTAGAGCGCCGGCGGCATGTCGAGCTCGTCGCCGGTGAACTCCTCCGGGGCCAGCCGGGCCCCCTGCTCCAGGACGAGAACCCGCATCCCCCGCTCCACCAGCGGGATGAGCCGTCGGGCGACGGTGCCCCCGCCGGCTCCGGATCCCACCACGAGCACGTCCGTGCGCTCGCGCCTCACCGACCGCCGTCTCCCCTGCGGGCCGCCCACCCTTCCGCGCGGGCCCGGTACCCGATCGCCTCCCTCACCTCGGGCAGACCGTAGTAGGCCATGAAGGACAGGCTGCGCACCCCCCAGACCCCGCGTCGCACCAGGAGCGAAGGGGCCTTCTCGAGGCTCCTCAGGAAGGACGTCCGCCGCTCCCGGTCGAGGCCCGTGAAGGGACGGCCGTGTCGCCCGACGGACAGCCAGTTCACCGCCCGGATGAAGCGTCGCAGCTGCTTCTTCATCGCCGCGGGACGGGGTGCGAGGGACGACTCGACGGCGGCTTCCGCCCGGGCCCACTGCTCCGCGCTCAGCCCTTCCGCCTCGGGCACGCAGGTCTCCACCAGGGCGCGGAAGGGCCGTCGAACGGGGGGGAGAACGCGTTCGGCCACCGGAGCTCCCGTGTGGGATGGGGAGAGGAACGGTGAAGCTGCGCCGTGGCGTCCCGCGAAACAAGCCCCGACCGACGAGCGTAGGACCCGCCAGGTCCTCATCCGATTACCCCGCCCCGATCCCGCAATGGACTACCGCGCGCTGGGCGAGTTCGTGTTCATGGCCCTGACCGGCCTCAGCGTCCTCGCCATCGTGACCGCCCTGAGCTTCCACTTCGTGCTCCGGCCGTTCCTCGAGACCGTCCTCGTCGGTCGGCGGGAACGGGGAGAGCTCGAGGCCGAGACGGGACGGCGTGTGGAGAGGCTGGAGAGTCGCGTGGTCGAGCTCGAGGGCGAGGTGGACCGGCTCCACGCCGCGCAGGACTTCGACCGGAAGCTCGGCCGCGGCGCCTGAAGCACGCCCAGCCTACCAGCGCGCCCGGTACCCCCGGGCGTCGACGTGCACGAAGGGCCCGTGGGCGGCGTTCCGGCGGTAGAGCCCCAGGCCCCCCGAGCGCACCCCTTCCTCGCCCCGGGCCATCACCGCCTCGACGATGTCGGCCAGCACCCGGGCGTCCGCCAGGGTCGAGCGCCCGTCCCCGTCGAGATCGTCCATGTCCCCGTCGCCGTCCACGTCGACGAAGATGTCGGCGGCGTCGCCCCAGAGGTGCCGCGAGTAGACCGTCCGATTCCCGATGGCCCGGTTGTAGGCCGGAGTCCGGAAGCCCGACATGACGTGGAGGCTCGGAGCGGCGACCCCCGCCTCGTTCACCGCCTCGAGCACGGCCTCGAGCTTCCGCACCAGCGGCGCGGAATAGGAGATGTAGCGCGGCTCCCCGGGCTGCTTGCAGAGGAGCTGACCCAGGGTGAAGTGCGGCGATACCAGGATGTCGCGATCGCCCCGTCCGACCTCGACGAAGCCCTCCGGCGGCAGGTAGTCCGGGCTCCCGCGGAGCGGCTCCCGGGCGTAGGCGCCGATCTCGTACCCGAAGAGCGACCCGTCCCGCACCCGCGTGGCGGGGTGGGCCACCAGCAGGTTGAGCGCCACGGTGGTTCCCTTCGCGCCGTCGATCCGCCCGGCGTAGACGCCCGGCTCGGCCGGGGCCGTCCAGTCCCATCCCCCCGCCGTAGGCCGGACCGTCCCCGCCCCATGGACGAACGCCAGCCCGGTCGGCGGAGCGTCGGGAAGGCGAACCCGCACGACGCGGCCGGGAAGGGTCTGGACCGCCATGACCCGGTGGAGGACGCGCTGGCCGTCGACCTCCACCCGGAAGGTCGCGCGCTCGGGTGACCATCTCCCCGCGGCGCTCCCCGGGCCGGAGCCCCGGCGGAGGGGCCGGAGGGTCGGGTCCCTGCGGACGTCCAGGGCGGAACGGGTCTCGGCGGGGACCCCTCCCTCTCCGGGGGATGGGGGAGCGATCGCACCCGCGAGCGGGAGGAGGGCCAGGGCGAGGCCCGGGAGCAGGGACTTCATGGACGCGTGAGACCCCGCCCGGGTCGCCCGGGTTCCGACCCCCGCGGCGCCCGGCGGCGCACCGCCAACGGTTGAGGCTCGGGCCCCGCGCGCCGATATTCGCCGCCATGCGACCGACCACCCAGTCCTGGCCCCCTCGCCCACGTCTCCCGGGCTCTCCGGCCCGGGCGCTCCTCATCCCGACCGTCCTGGCCGGCGCCGCCGCTCTCTCCGGCTGCGGGGACGAGCCCCCCGCCCTCGAGGCGGCGGGTCTGGCGTACACCCGCAGCGAGCTTCTGGGGCTGTCGGAGCAGCGGAAGATCCTCCTGGGCGAGCTGGCGGGCCTGGGACGCGCCGTGGCCACCGGCGGGGCCGAGGCGCTGGCCGACCCGCTCGTCGAGCGTGCCCAGCTCGAGTACCTGGCCCGCGTGCGCCGCGCCGACGTGGCCCTGGACTCGGCCGGCGTGGAAGACGACGTGCTGGAGGCGCGCTACCGGACCGACCCGGACCTCGAGCTCACGGTCCGCCACCTCCTGGTCCTCTCGGAGCGCTACGAGACCGACGCCACCCGCGCCGCGGCCCGGACCAAGGCCGAGCGGGCCCTCGAGCGCATCCGGGCGGGTGAGCCGTTCCCCGACGTGGCGGCGGAGGTCTCCGAAGAGCCCGGGGCCGAAGGCCGGGAAGGGCTCCTCGAGCCGGGTCGGGAGGGCTCCTGGGTTCCGGAGTTCTGGGCGGCGGCCACCGCCCTGGATCCCGGTGAGATCAGCGACGTCGTCGAGACGCAATACGGCTTCCACGTCCTCCGGCTGGAGGCACGCGACACCGTGCCGTTCGACGAGGTGCGCTCGCGAGTCGCGCTGGACGTGGCCGAGCTCCTGGGGGCGAACCTCGACCCGTACGCCGAGGATCGCGGCCCCCCGATCGAGGTGGAGGCCGGGCTCGCCGACCTCCTCGCGGACGCGTCGACCGACGCGTCCCGGGCCGTCGCGCGCTGGGACGATGGGTCCATGACCGTGGGCGAGCTGCGCCGGCACCTCGCCACGCTGCCGGACGAGGCGTGGCGGACGACCCGGGACGACCCGGACGCGCTCCGGGACGAAGCGCGCCGCGCCGCCCGACTCCGGCGCTCCGCCCGCGCGGCCGGGGACGCCGGCGCCTCGACCCCGCCGTCCGTCGAGGCCGGCGTGCGCCGGAGCTGGGACGACGCTCTGGCCCGCTGGACGTACGTGTTCGGGTTCGACGAGGGCATGTCCCACGACGCGCTACGGGTGGCGGCCCTCCGGGCGCTCGGCGCGACCGGACAGGGACCCGGAGCGGCCCGCGACGAGGTCCACCGCCGCGGACCCCTGGTGCGCCTACGCTACCCGGTCCGGATGACGGAAACGGACGGGGACGGCCGTCCGTAGGGGCGGAAGAACCGGACGCTGACCAGGGAGACGGCCACGATGAAGAAGGCGACGAAACGGAAGCTGACCTTCCTCGCCGGTTTCGCCGTCTCCTTCGGCC
>JASFUL010000518.1:0-4139 GCA_050050315.1 Gemmatimonadota bacterium | reverse complement strand
CAGTAGAAGCACGACCCGCAGCTCGTGGTGAAGGGCGCCACCACCCGGTCGCCCGGCGCGACCCCCGCGACCGCGGGGCCGACCTCGACGACCCGTCCCACGAACTCGTGGCCCATGACGGTGCCCCGGTCGAGCCCGGTCTCGCGTCCGAAGTACGGGTGCAGGTCCGACCCGCAGATCCCCGCCACCGTGACCTCGACCAGGGCGTCGTGGTCGTCGACCAGGCGGGGCTCCGGCACCTCCTCGAAGGCCAGCGACTCGACCCCCTGGAACGTCACGGCCTTCACGGGTCCCCGCCCACGCCGCGACCGGTGTGACTCTCCCACACGAGCCGTGACAGCTCGGCGGCCAGGGCCGTCCCCTGGTCCTCGGCCGGGTGCCCGCGGATCATGACGACCAGCACGTACGGGGGCGCGTCGTCGGGGAAGACGACCGCCGCGTCGTGGTTGATTCCGGTGATCCAGCCGGTCTTGTTCGCGACGCGCGTCCCGGGGGGCAGGCCGGCGGGGATGTTCTCGGTGAAGTGCTGCCGCTCGAGGATCGAGAGCATGGCCGCTCGCGACGCCTCGGTGAAGCGATCGCTCCCGGTCACCGCGCGCATGACCACGCCCAGGTCCCGGGCCGTGGTCGTGTTCGACAGGCCCGCGTCGAAGGCCTTCAGGTCCTCCACCCCCCGGAGGACCTCCATCGAATCGGCGCCGAGGGCGCGGAGCATCGCGGTGACCCGGTCGGGGTCGGCCTCCTGGATCAGGATGTTGGTGGCCAGGTTGCTCGACCAGGTGATCATACGCTCGATCATCTCGCGGATCGGGACCCGCTCTCCCACCCGCCCGTAGAAGGTGGTGTCGGAGTCGGACCCGGGAGGGAGATCGAACGTCGATCCGTCGACGATCGAGCGGAACGTCCGGACCACCTCGATTTCGTCGTCCAGGGACCGGATCCCCTCCTGGTGGTCCAGGAAGAGCCGCATCATGACCGGGACCTTCATCGTGCTCGCGGCGTGCATGCGGAGGTCCGGGTCGATCAGGACGGAGTCGGGCTCGGTCTCCAGCGTCCGGTAGTAGAGGCCGACCTCCGCCCCGGACGGCTCGATCCGGGAGCGGAGTGCCGCCTCCAGTCGGGCGAGCCGGTCGGGGGCTGGTACGTCGATGGGGGCCACCGTGGGTGGGGGAGCCGGGGCGTTGCACGCGAGGCCTGCCAGGCAGGCGAGCAGCGCGGACACGGTCGACTTCATCGGCCCTTCGGCCGGGTCGCCGTCACAGGATCCACCAGGCCAGGGCCACCGCGACCGCCAGGGAGAGCAGGACCCCGCTCGCCTGGAGGACCCGGGTCTTCACGGTCGTCTCCTCCTGGCCGGCCGTCCGCTCGATGCCGCGAGACGTGAGATCGAAGATCCACGAGAGGACGAGGGTCACCGGGAAGCCCGCGAGGATGAGCACGACGAAGCCCTTGTAGAACATGTCGGCCCCGAGGGGGGGCAGGATCACCTCGCCGGCCTGGAGCACGACGAAGGCGAAGGCCGCGTACGCCACGCCGACCTGGTAGACCTTTCGCCGCCGGAGCTCCCGGAAGAACTCGCCCAGGGCGCTCTCCTCCCGGACCACGCCGATCCCGTGCGGGTCGCGCGGCTCCGAGAGGCGACTCGCCAGCGTTCGGGCCGTCGGCCGGTGCTCCGGACGCTTCGCCAGGCTGCGCGTCAACAGCTCCTGAAGGTCCCGCCCGGTACCGGGGCGGAAGCGCGACAGCGGGATCGGCTCCCGGTGGAGGTGGGCGTGGATGACGTCGGCCACGCCCTCGTCGTCCCAGGGTCCGCGACCGGTCAGCAGCTCGTAGGCCGTGATGGCGAGGGAGTAGATGTCCGACTCGGGCTGGGCGGACCGGCCCTGCAGCTGCTCGGGCGCGGTGTAGCGGACGTAGCCGAGGATCTCCCCGGCTCCCGTGAGGCGCGTCACCGACTCCCCCCCGGTCTCGAGGATGCCCGCGACCCCGAAATCCATGAGGATGAAGCGGTTTCCCTCCCGTCTCCTCATGATGTTGTTGGGTCGCACGTCCCGGTGGACGATCCCCTGGTCGTGGGCGGCCTGCAGGGCGCCGGCCATCTGCAGCAGGAGCTCCCGTACCTCCTGTTCCGGACGGGGGCCCTCGGCCGCCAGGACGTCGTCCATGGTCCGACCGTCGATGAACTCCATGGTGAGGAAGGGCGTCTCGTCGGCGAGCGAGCCCACGCGGTGGATCTGGACGACGTGGGGGTGGGAGATGCGCGCGGCCGAGCGCGCCTCTCGCAGGAAGCGCTTGCGCGGGGCCTCCTTCCGCGCCAGCTCCGGCCGGAGGACCTTGACCGCCACGAGACGGCGCAGCTCGACCTCCCGGGCCAGGAACACCTCCGCCATGCGGCCCCTGCCCAGGCTGCGGACGAGGTCGAACTCGCCCCCCAGGGCCGCCACCACCTTCTCCTGGAGAGCCGCCGATCGCCTCTCCTCGTCCCGCCGCATCGCGCGCTCCCCCCCGCTCTCGTCCTCGCCGACGGAGTCACCGTCGCCGGGAGGGGAGGGGGGGCCGGTGATGGGATCTTCGCGCTCGGTCATCTCGAGGTTGGAGCCGACGGAAGGTCGCACGGGCTACCGTGCCGCGACTGGATCGGGGCACCGACGGACAAGATGACGTGCACGGCCCGAAATGGCGAGGAGTCGGCCGGACCTCCGGATCCATCTCCGGATCCGCGGGTAGCCCCGGGCGGCCCGTGACCGGGGTCCCGGTCCTCCACGAACCGCGTCGAAGGAGACAAGATGTCCACCGTCCGGGTCACCCGGCGGCTGCACTTCAGCGCTGCCCACCGGCTGCACCGTCCCGAGTGGTCGGACGAGCGGAACCGCGACGTGTTCGGGGACTGCTCCAACCCGAACTGGCACGGCCACAACTACGAGATCGAGGTCACCGTCGAGGGCCCGGTGGACGCCGAGACGGGATACGTCATGGACCTGAAGCTGCTCCGGGACACCGTCCAGGAAGCGGTGATCGACGACGTCGACCATCGAAACCTGAACCTCGAGGTGCCGTGGCTCGAGGGGGTCATCCCCACCACCGAGAATCTCGTCGTGGCCATCTGGGACAGGCTGGCGGACAGGATGTCCGACGGGGTGCGCCTGGAGCGGATCGTGCTGTGGGAGACCCCGCGGAACTACGTGGAGTATGCCGGTGGATGAACCGGGAGGAAGCGTGAGTGACCGGAAGGAGGGCGGCCAGGCCGTGCGCGACGGAGGTCCAGGGCTCGACGAGACGAGCCCTCGCGCCTCCGGGAACGGCGGCGTCCCCCGGGACCTGTCCGAGGTGCCCTACGTCGAGCTCGTGGCCGAGATGATCCGTCGCCTCGGGGACGACCCCGAGAGGGAGGGGATGCAGAAGACCCCGGAGCGGGTGGAGAAGGCCATGCGCTTCCTCACGCAGGGCTACCAGTCGAGCCCGCGGGCGGTGATCGGGGACGCCCTCTTCGAGGAGCGCCACCACAACATGGTGCTCGTCAAGGACATCGAGATGTACTCGCTGTGCGAGCACCACCTGCTGCCGTTCTTCGGGAAGGTGCACATCGCGTACATCCCCAACGGCCAGATCATGGGGCTGTCGAAGTCGGCCCGGCTCGTCGAGGTGTTCGCGCGCAGGTTCCAGGTCCAGGAGCGGCTGACCGAGCAGATCGCGCAGGCGCTCTGGGACATCGTCCAGCCCCAGGGGGTCGCGGTGGTGATCGAGGCGTACCACCTGTGCATGATGATGCGGGGCGTCCAGAAGCAGAACTCCAAGACGATCACGTCGGCGATGCGGGGGGCGTTCCTCGAGGACGCCGCCACCCGGGACGAGTTCCTCCGTCTGACCATGACCGACCACAAGCCCCTGTCGTGACCGAGCCGCTGACGGGGCGCACGGCCCTCGTCACGGGGGCGACCCGAGGCATCGGGAGGGCGGTCGCGGGCGTCCTCTCCGAGGCCGGTGCGTCCCTGCATCTGCTGGCGCGCACCGAGCTGGATCTGAGGCGGGAGGCCGCGGCCACGGGGGGGCGCGCCTGGTGCGCCGACGTCACCGACGATGCCGACGTATGGGACGTCCTCGACCGTCTCGGCGAGGCGCTCGGTGGACCGCCCGACCTG